>NZ_AMJN01000041.1:0-950 GCF_000302435.1 Acinetobacter sp. TG2027
GTTTGTTCAAGCTGGTTTAAGGCTGTAGTGACTAAGCGCGCACCTGATGCACCAAGTGGATGACCCAATGCAATTGCACCACCATTTGGATTTACCTTGTGAGAATCATCTGGCAAGCCTAAATGACGGGTCACAGCCAAAGCTTGTGCAGCAAAAGCTTCGTTCAGCTCAATTACATCCATCTGATCTAAAGTCAGGTTAGCTTGTTTAAGTAATTTTTTAATGGCTGGTGCTGGAGCAAAGCCCATAATGCGTGGCTCTACACCCACTGCTGTTGAAGCAACGATCTTGGCACGCGGTTTTAAGTTGTAAGCCTGAACTGCCTCATCAGAAGCAATCAGTAGTGCTGCTGCGCCATCGTTGATGCCTGAAGCATTCCCCGCAGTAACCGTGCCATCTGCTTTAACCACAGGTTTAAGTTTGCTTAAAGCTTCAAGTGTGGTTGATGCACGTGGATGTTCATCGGTATCAATCACAACAGCATCGCCCTTACGCTGAGGGATTTCAACTGCCACGATTTCTTTAGAAAAAAAGCCTTTGGCTTGCGCGCTTGCGGTGCGTTGTTGGCTCACCAAGGCAAACTGGTCCTGATCTGCACGATTGACGTTGAACTGTTCAGCCACGTTTTCGGCAGTCTGGGGCATGGTGTCTACACCATACAATTCTTTAAGTTTAGGGTTAATGAAACGCCATCCCATGGTGGTGTCTTCAATCTTCTGGCTACGGCCAAAAGCACTGTCTGACTTACCCATCACATAGGGTGCACGGCTCATGCTTTCTACACCACCTGCAATCACCAAGTTTGCTTCACCGGCTTTAATAGCACGGGCAGCAATGGCAATCGCATCGAGTGAAGAACCACACAAACGGTTAATGGTGGTTGCTGGAACCTGATACGGTAAACCTGCAAGAAGTGCTGACATACGGCCAACGTTACGGTTATCTTCACC
>NZ_AMJN01000042.1:0-32661 GCF_000302435.1 Acinetobacter sp. TG2027
GTCTAACTTATGGGGTGCAGTTCAGGACGGGAGAGGGACACCCTCGGGTGTGCTGGAGTCGAAACCAGTCCGCGAACCCTCTTCCGTTCTGCCACCATAATCTTTTAATGCTCTGGCAGGACTCCAATTAAAAAGGAGCTGGCTTTGCACATCCATTATTTCTTGGCAGTCTTTGCCAAAAGCTATAACGACACAACATAAACATTTAAAGCAGTTTGATCGCCGTAAGGTTTTCAGACTTTAAATTATTTCGTCTTAAAACTTAATCAACAATAAAACTTGTGATGTGCCAAGCACAGTCTTACGGGCTTTGCTGTGCCTTTTTTCTCCCAAAAAAGTATCTCATTTAGAAACAACAATAATTTTATAACGGTAAGACTATGCCAAATTTAGTTCTCTCAACACGTGCTATTCAAGTCATTAATACATCGATTGATTTATTTCACCATCACGGCTTTCATACGGTTGGGGTAGATAGAATCGTGAAAGAGTGTGAAGTGACCAAAGCAACTTTTTATAACTTCTTTCATTCTAAAGAGCGGTTTATTGAAATCTGTCTAATTGTGCAAAAAGAACGTTTAAAAGAAAAAGTAGTTTCAATTGTTGGGTACGACCAAGACGTAAGCGTGAAGGAAAAACTTAAGAAACTTTATTACTTACATACCGATGTAGAGGGAATGTATTACCTATTATTTAAAGCCATGTTTGAAACAAAGCTGACCTATTCAAAAGCCTATATAACCGCAGTGAGATATAGAACATTGCTACTTAATGAAATCTATAGCCAGCTTATAAAACTCAAAACAGATGCTACCTTTCAGGATGCCAAGCTATTTTTATATATGATTGAGGGCGCAATTATCCAGCTTCTAAGCTCGGAGGTGGCAATTGAGCGGGATAGAGTGCTTGAGTGTTTTTTGCTGGGGTTTGGGTAAAGGAGTCCGTACTCTAAGTTTGTTGATCAAAGTTAGATGAAGATATATCAATCGTGACGCAAGTTTAAATATGCAAAGATTTGCTTATAAAACTAAGTCTGAACGAGGCTGCTGTTCTAATAACTGAGATATATTATTTTCAAGCCAATCCGTTAAGTCAAAAAGCCTATCAGAAGCTTCTCGGCCAAAGTCGGTTAGTTGATAATCTACTCGAGGAGGCACTTCGGCATAGTCCTGACGAAAGATAAAACCATCCTGCTCGAGTAACTTTAAGGTTTGTGCCAGCATTTTTTCACTAATGCCATCAATTAATTTTTTTAATTCATTAAAGCGCAAACGCTGATCACGTAATGCAACTAAAATTAAAACACTCCAACGGCTTGTTAGTGTTAATAAAATTTTTCTAGATGGACAATTTGCTGCAAAAACCAGACCTTTCATTGCTCATTACCTGCATTACAAAAGTTTACATTTAATGCTGAACTTACTTTTAGGTAAGTACTTACTTTTAGTAAGTGAAGATACTACGATGATTGAAATATTTCAATTACATCAGATGGAGATCACCATGCGTATTGCAGTTACTGGTGCAACAGGTCAACTTGGTCAATTCGTTATTTCTCAATTACTTGAACGGACCGAAGCAAAAAATATTGTGGCATTAGTCCGTAATCCAGAAAAAGCTTTAGATTTAAGTTCAAAAGGGGTAGAAGTTCGTCCTTTTGATTATGTTAATGATGTAGAAAAACTTTCAGAGCAACTGCAAGGTATTGATAAGCTTTTATTAATTTCATCAAATGAAATTGGTCAACGCACAGTACAACACCAAAATATTATTAATGCAGCAAAACTCGCGCATGTAAAATTTATTGCTTACACAAGTTTATTAAAAGCAGATGTAACACCGCTTTTACTTGCACAAGAACATGTTGAAACTGAACAATATTTAAAAGCATCGAATATTCCTTACACGTTATTACGCAATAACTGGTACAACGAAAATTATGCAATGGGTCTTAAACAAGCAGTTGAGCATGGCAAAATTTTTGGGGCAACTCATCACGGTAAAATTTCTTCTGCTTCACGTCTAGACTATGCAACAGCGGCTGCTGTGGTATTAACGCAAGACGGGCATGAAAATAAGATTTATGAGCTGGCAGGTGATACAAGTTACACGCTTGATGATGTAGCAAAATGGACAAGTGAAATCACTCAAAAAGATGTAACTTATCAAGATTTACCCGAAGAAGAATATAAAGCATTCTTAGTGCAGGTTGGTGTACCAGAAGGGTTTGCTCATATATTGGCAGATTCGGATGAAGGCGTGTCTAAAGACGGTTTATATAGTGATAGCAAAGATCTGCATCAGCTCATTGGCCGTGCAACGACAAGTATGCAAGAAACTGTGAAAGAGTTTTTAAAATAAGCTGATTTTCTTTCGCTTAGACTGACACGAAATTTTAACTTGATATTTAACAACGGTAATTTTAGAATCCGCCCAACTAATTTTTAGGAGCTTCAATGTGAGTACTTGCTCGAGTGACAGTAGTCGATCGGTAATAGTCTAAGTATCCACTGAAGTCCTGACAGACCTCTTTTTGTGGATGCAAGAAGAGGTTTTTTATTTCCATCTTTTCATTTCTATTATTAACCCATGATTTATTCATGACGGGTTGCAGTACTTGCATGTGCTCCATGACTTATGGGAGTGATGCCAGTGTTATTTATTTTAAAGAAACGCTCACTTATTTCTGGTTTCTGTTTATTCGCATTATCTAGCGCGAGCCATAGTGGACGACCTATGGTTGTTGACGATGCTGCTCTGGTTTCTCCAAAAACCTGCCAGCTAGAAACATGGGCGCAGCATAACTCTGACAGCAAAGAATATTGGGCAACACCAGCCTGTAATTTTGGTGGTAATTTTGAATTTGCTGTAGGGATGGGGAGAGTAAATGATGATACTGAGCATGTCAGTTATGCAACTCTACAAGGCAAGACCTTATTAAAACCTTTAGAAACTAATGATTGGGGAATCGGCTTTTCTTTTGGCACTCAAATCAATACTAAGGATTCTTCAAAGAAAGATTGGACGGTTAATGTTCCTTTAAGTCTTTCTACTTTGGATGATAAGTTTTTAATACATGCCAACCTTGGTTGGTTACGTGAAAATACCACACATAAAAATCAAACCACATGGGGAATTGGAACCGAAACACAACTTACCCATCCATTAACATTCACTGCCGAAGTATATGGCAATGATCGAAATGATGCTTTTTACCAAACAGGTTTTCGGTACATGGTCTATAAAGAATTGGTTCAATTAAACGCAAGTTATGGCAACCAAATGTCTCATCACGATAATGCTTTTTTCTCTGTCGGGTTTGTATTTTTAACAAAACTGTTTTTACCTTGATGGTTTATACGCATCTTGAACTATCAATAAATGTGACAGAATCTAACTTTTTATAACCTATAAAGGCGACTATCCTAATTGGGCTTGAGCACAATCTTTTGAAGTGTTCCTTTTTAGTTTAGTTAGATTTTTTAGGTATTTAAAAAATGAATAAAATGCACGTAACTTTAGCGGTGATTATTGGCTTAATTATTGGTGGTGTAATCGGTGCTCTAGGTTACTCTAAAACTGCTGCACGTTATGACGCAATGACCACAGCATGTGTCATGATAAATCAAGCGGTTGAACATGACATCTTGAAACCGGAACAGGTGAAAGAGCTTGGTGAGCTAACAGGCCAAAGCCTTAAAAAAGATTACGAGTCAGTTGCCTCTAAATTTAAATTCTCTGAAAAGCAATTAGGCAATGCATCTGAAGGTTCTAATTGTAGTCAATTTATTGTTGGGGTAAATGCCGCAAAATAACCATTAAGAAGCCCACCGTGAGTGGGCTTTTTTATCATGTATAACTCTATATCAATTGACTATTTAATGGCTCAGACATTATTTATGAATAAGTTCCAACATATTTTTAAATAGCACACTATCTTTGTCAGCAAGGGTATTCACAATATCAAAATGATTATGTCCTTCATCTTTTATTAATGAAACGTCTAAACCTTTTTCTTTGCAAATAGAATAGAAAAAATCGGTTTGATTATGAAAACCTTGTGTTTCTAAATCTCCTACACTGAGTATGAGAGGTGCTGAATTTTCTGGTAGAGGTAAGTTTTTATAAGGGCTTAGTTCAGTTGCTTGATCTGGACTGAGTTTAAGCCATTCATTAATGCTGGTATCGCATAAGGGTAATAAATTGTAAAGACCACTTAAGCCAAGAACACCTTTAATAACATTTTTTGGCAAGTTAAATTCTTCTTGCCAACGGTCACTCCAAAGCATTGTTGCCAAATGTCCTCCAGCAGAACTACCTCCTACATATATTTGCTCGGGATCTATGCCATAAGTCTTAGCATTCTGATAGATCCAAGCAATCGATGTTCTTACTTCTCTCACGATTTCAAAAAGAGATGCATGAGGGCAAAGACTATATTCAATTGTAGATACGGCAATTCCATGTGCAACAAAATTTTCTGCCATCGAGCAGGCATCATCTTTACTTTGTGCACGCCAATATCCTCCGTGAATATAAATAAAAATCGGAGAAAGTTGCTTCATTGCTGGAAAGATATCTAAAGTTTCTCTCTTAGCTAAGCCGTAATGTAAATTATATAAGCCTGTAACCGTGTTTTTTGATTTCTGTGCAAGACGTGCATATTCTTTCATACAAGAATCAAAGTCTGGCACTGAATTTCTTGCGTTGTATTGAACTTCTCTTTCTTGAAGATTAGAAAAAAATAGATCTGTCATGTAAACCTCGATAACAATGATTTAATAGAGGGGAATAGTGATCAATCAGTACGAACGACTTTAAATTTTTGCTTAGCTATATTTAGTTCCCGATACCATTTAAGTGCTAAACAAAGAAAAGCAATAAAAGTGGGTATTGCTAAACTTAAGAAAATTGAGCTCAGATCTAGCTTCAAAGTGAAAATTAGAGAACCTAATAATGAGCCTAAAATTGCGCCAATACGGCTGATTCCATGCATCCATGAAACTCCAGATCCTCTACAGCTTGGAGGATAGAATAGAGTAGATAAAGGAAATAACGCAGTTTGAGCTCCCGCTAATAACCCTCCAATCATAAAAATCAGAATTGAAAATAGGGCGATATTGTTATGGGTAAAGCTGAGAAGAATAAATAACAAAAACGCAGAGAAATATGAAAATGTAATCACTTTGGTTGGATTTAAACGATCCATAAATCTACACATGATTATGGCTCCGATGACCCCACCGAATGGGAATAACGTAGACATGAGACTTAATTGTTGTAGATCAAAACCAACAGTTTTTAAAATGGTAGGCATCCAGCTAGTGAAAAGATAAAACACTAATAAGCTCATAAACGAACATAGCCACAACATTAATGAACCGAATAAATATTTGCTAAAAATATCCTTGAGTGGATTATTTTGTTCAATAATTTCTTGTCCAGCTGTTGATAACATAAGTTCTTTTTCAATTTTTTTGCCATGTATTTTTTCTAAAATAGAAAGTGCTTTTTTCTTTTGATTATTAAGAATCAGGAATTGTGTAGATTCAGGGAGTTTAAAGATTAATACAAGGGTGAGTAGGGCTGGTATCAAACCAATAATAATTAATAATTGAGACCAACTAAAAATTTTTAATAAATAGGCTGAAAGAAATCCGCCAGAAGAGACTCCCATTAGAAATCCACAACCCGCTAAACCTGTAAGAAATGCTCTATACTTTTTGGGCATATATTCTGAAACGATTGTGCTTACATTAGGCATCGTAGCACCTAACCCAAGTCCAGTGATAAATCGATAGATAATCAATTCTTTTGTATTTGTTGAATAGGCAGAAATTATTGTAAATACAGATAAGACTAACATACTGATAATCATTATTTTCTTTCGGCCAAACTTATCTGCGGAAATACCTGATATTAAAGCTCCAATACTCATACCTACCAAAGCAGCTCCAAATACAGGAGCTAACTCGGCCTTTGAAATTTGCCATTCATCTAATAAAGGTGGTGCTATAAAGCCTATGATTCCAGTATCTAGGCCATCACAGAAAAATACTAAAAAACCTAAAATAAAGACTAGCCATTGGAGGGGAGCTAATTTTTCTCGATCTACGATGGTGTTCACATCTATTTTATTCATAATATATCCCTGTAATTGATTTTAAGAATCTTGTGAAACAAATAAGAATTGCTGTACTCCATAAGTTTTAGACATCCGTGTGTATTCAAGCTTTATTCTTATTTTTATCGGTGATGAAAAATATCCATTTCATCCGTATCTATATCCATTAATTCCGAATGTACACTTAGCTGAATTTACAAAATAAAATGCTTCGCACTAAAAATTATTTATTAGTGGCTATAAAGATAAGCTACAAGATCAACAGAACATATTGTCTACAGACTGCTATAATAATGCTCACCCCAAAATTTAAGCTAAGTTTGCCTAAAGGCAGGCTTTTAATATGTGTAATTAAGTCTGCTAGGAAATATGAAACGCTATTTAAAACAAACTGAATCGGCTACGACTAATTGGACAACAGAGCAAGACTGTTTCTTGATTGAAAATAATTCTCTCTCAATTTACGAGCTCATCGAACATTTACCTTTTTCTGAAGAAGAAATACGAGTGCGTCGAGCTGTTTTAGGGCTGGTAAGACGAGATAAGCAAATGAAAATATATTAATTTTACCAAATGGTAAAAATAATATGAAAATAAATGTTTCTAATTATCTCTATTCAACCATGCATTTTTGCGGATGAGTTATCAAAACCATAATTTTTTTAAGAGTTTTTATAGTGCAATTTACATAAAGCGCCAACTACTTACAAACCACTCTAATAAGGCTACCTTTAATTACATTACTTTAAGCATAATCAAAGACAGAAAACATTCATAGATCAGAACTTTATAACAATAGTACGGAGAGAGGTTAATGCCAAAGTATCTAGCTGTAGCCGAAAAGGTTTATAAAAATATTAAAAAAGATAGCTTATTCACTGATGACATTACTCAGAACCTTAACTGTTTAATTAGTCAGATTCGAAAAGCCATCAAAGGAACAGAGTTTAAGCTCAAGTTCAACTATATCGACTTTGAAGAAAACCTAACGAAACCGTTAAGTGAATGCAAAGTTCAAATTGATCTGAGTGTTATGCCGAAGTTCGCAAATGAAGGTGAATATCTTCTCTGGTTAGCTGGTTTTATCGAGCGAATCACAGAAGGTGGAAAACCGAAACTACCGCCAATTTCGCACTTTTTACCCCCAGGTTTTAAGATGTCGAAAGAGGCATTTCCTATGACTGTCACTCCTCCAAAAGAAGAGCATGCAGACATGATTATTAATTATTTTAAATCTGAGGATTTTATTAAAACCAATAAAACTCCTTCATAAAAGAATATAGAAGTAAACGTCCACCTTACTTCTATATACCTGCTGGTTTTAACTCAGCGACCGCCTTCTGGGGCGGTTTTTTTTATCTAAAAATTAATGAAGACTTAGTTATTTTGATAACCAAAGTTTAATATTCAGAAAATCTTAAATGTATGTAAATGTGAAAATATAAAATGTTTTTTATAAATATCAAAATCTTAAATTAATCCTTTGGTAAATGAAAATATACGTTTTTCACATAACCCACGTGCCAAGTAACGCAATTAAACATTTAGCTGTTCATAATTTTAAAAAAAAGAGAGTATGAATGAGATGAATGAAAACGCAGAGCTTATAAAATATATAGACGTTGCTGAAAACGTCTATGAACGTGTCTATGAGAACAATCAAATTTCAAATGATTTAATCGTTAACCTCAACCGAATTATGGCTGAAATAAAAAAACAGGCCGCAGAAAAAAATTTGAGATTAAAATATAACTCGATCGACTTTGAATATTGCTTGAGTTTGCCTATAGCAGATCGGGATATAAAAATTGACCTTAGTTTGATTCCTCATTTTGAACATCGAGATGAATGCATTTTATGGTTAACCAACTTTATTGGAAAAATTAGTGTGCCTAAAAAGATGATGAAACAAAAACTAAGCTTTAATTAACTTTTTATAAATTTTAAAGAGATAGATGAGTCACCACTAAAAAATTAACAACGTCTACGCTTAAACAGTTATGCTTTATTGCAGATGGACATTTCATAATTAGAAAATGACATAGAGCACTTTAAAATGAAAAAGCTTGCAATAACCTTTGCTGTTTTAGCTTCGCTATCTACCTATGGTCTAGCCAATGATTCTACGGGTTACGTGGGTACGGGTGGTATTCAATATCTCAAAAATTCGCAAATTGCCATGCAAAGCGAAGATCTATTTATTAGTAAAAAGATTATTAAGGTCGACTACCTCTATAAAAACTTAAGCAATAAAGACGTAACGGAAACGATTTTATTTCCGTTACCACGCATTGATAATTTTTTTGAATCTGATTTTGCTCACACCGAACAGCTTTTAAAAAGTTTTAAAATTGTGGTGGATGGTAAAAATATAAAACCTGAGATGCATGTCAGAACGTTTATTCAAAAAGATGAAAAATCGCCACTGATTGATGCAACGGATGAGTTTAAGCAATGCGGTTTTAATGAACAAGAGATGCTAAACCCATGGACTCGCACTAACTATGATTATGAATATTATGTAGACAAGCTAAAACAATGTAATAAGCCGCAAATACAGAAAATTTTAGCTAAATTTAAAAAAGATGACGTGATCCCGTGGTCATCTCAAGTGATTTATAGTTGGAAGCAGACTTTCAAAGCCAATAGTTTGACTAAAATTCATCATGAATATAAACCTTTGGTCGGTGGCTCTGTAGCTCTCTATCCAGATGAATATAACCAGCAATTTTGTATGGATAAACAGTTTAAGCAGGGCTTAAAAAAAGCCAGTGCAGAAAATTCGCCGTTTAGTGCTTTGGGCTATATTTTGACGACGGGTGCAAATTGGGCAAAGCCGATTGAAAACTTTAAGCTCACCATTGAGCGTGATAAAGACGAACTAGTTTCATTTTGTTGGGATGGGCCAGTTAAAAAAATTAGTCCAACTCAATTTCAAATGACCAAGACTAAGTTTGTACCCAAAAAGGACCTCGATATTATTTTTTTGAGAGTTAGATAACTTCATACCAGCTTCTGGTTTGACCAAATTGGCTCACTATCAATTGTGTGTCATGAACCAGACATGGCACACAATAAGAAAAAAGATGCTCTATGTTGCTACATGTAGGATTGTTGGCGTAATGATTAATTAGAGCAGTTTCTTTTTAATCCAATAATCTAAACTGAAATAACGGCCGCCTCCAAGCACAAGCAGTGCGAGTAGCATGACTAAATACGTAGTGGCAAACTCAATTCCATTATTTAAAATTACAAACGAGCCACTTGAAGTGAGCCAGTCATAATTGCCGTAGGTTTGTAATATTTCGCGAGCCTTTTCTAACTTTTCAGCCGAGGCCAAGACCTGCATGTTTGCAAAGGGCGCATTCGGATCAGCAATCGCTTGCCATCCATTCGGTAGATGGACCGTAAATATGGCAACCAACATGGTAATCATGAGTGGAATACTAATTAAGCGAGTAAAAAGGCCAAATGTTAATAGTATTGCACCTGCTAATTCAGCCGTTGTTGCAAGTAATGCCATTAAATACGGAAAGGGAAGTCCTAAACCTCCATCTGAGTTGCCAAACCATTCTACAATGTCATTAAAGTGCATTAATTTATTTGTGCCAGCCATCCAAAATATAGGAACTAAATATAATCGAAGAGCCAGAGCTGCGATGCCGTCCGCATGTTGTAGAGTTTTACCCAGTTTTTGATAATATTGAGATAAGCCATAAATAAAATTCTTCATGATAATTTCACATCCGATGCGATTGAATATTAATTAGTCGGATAAAAACTGTATTTCTTACATAAAAAAAATTTTATTTACGGTGTAATAAAAAAGGATTTGGTCCGTCTAACTATACGTACAAATGTACAAACCGAGAATTTATCTTTAAAGGAATACTAACATGAACAAACTCAACTCAATGACTTCAGTGGCGGCATTATTAGCACTTTCAGTTGCTGGCGCTACACAAGTGGCGGTAGCAGCAACCCATACAACAACCGAAGCACATGCAACCAAAGCAGCAGATGGAAAATGCGGTGAAGCAAAATGCGGTGCTAACAAAATGAAAAACCACGAAAAGTCTGCCGAAGCAAAATGTGGTGCAGATAAAAAAGCAGCTGATGGTAAATGTGGAGCAACCAAAAAAGCAGCGGACGGCAAGTGCGGTGCAGATAAAAAAGTCGCTGACGGTAAGTGCGGCGCTAAGTAAACGATCTGATCATGGATGATGTCGGCCTTCTGGTAAGTGCCGGCATCGTTTCCAAAAGGAGAAATCACCATGATGGATTTGTCAGGCGTAGGGCTGGGTTTAAGGCGTGATTTTATAGATTCGTTTTTAGATGCAAAAATATGTCCCGATTTTATCGAAGTTGCTCCTGAAAACTGGCTAGGTTTTGGTGGTCGACATGCGAAATTACTCGCACAGTGTGTTGAAAAAGCCCCATTAATTTGTCACGGCCTGTCATTGTCTATTGGCGGTCCTCATCCACTCAATCTTGAATTTATCGGAAAAATAAAAAGCTTTTTAGAACAATATGATGTCTCTATTTATTCTGAACATTTAAGTTACACAAATGATGGGGGCTATCTATATGATTTGTTGCCCATTCCTATGAGCGAAGCGGCTGTTAAATATGTCGCTGAACGTATTTTACGTGTTCAAGATATTTTAGGAAGACGATTAGTCATAGAGAATGTTTCTACTTATTTAATGCCGAATGCCCAAATGAGTGAAGCGGAATTTATCCGTGAAGTCCTTCAATATGCAGACTGTGATTTGCTTCTGGATGTAAATAATGTCTATGTCAACAGTATTAATCATGGCAGTGATGCATTTGCATTTATTCGGGACATGCCAAAAGAAAGAATCCGTTATTTACATATTGCTGGACATGAACAAGTTCAGAAAAATTTATTAATTGATACGCATGGCGCAGAAGTTTGTGATCGCGTATGGGAACTATTGAGATATACCTATCAAGTGTGTGGTGTGAAAGCAACTTTACTTGAACGCGACTTTAATATTCCCTTATGGCAAGAGCTAGAAGAGGAGGTAGCCAAAATTAAAATAATTCAACAACAGGAGAGTGGCTATGAAGGAAAATCAAATATCCTTTCAAACCATGCAACAACAGTTTTGTGACTGGATCAGAGATCCTGATTTGGAATTACCTCAAGCTCTTCCTGCCGAACGAATGCATATTTATCGAGACTTACTTTTTAATAATGTCTGTTCATTTATTGATTTAGTTTATCCCGTGGCTCGTGCGATGTTGCCAGAGTTAAAGTGGCAACAATTACTCTCGGAATTTTTTCAAAAAGCCCAGTGTCGCTCACCTTTGTATAATGATATTTCTCTGGAATTTAGAGAATATTTGACAGATCAGCAGCACCCGATATTGCAAGAATATCCTTGGTTGGCTGAGTTGTTGCAGTTTGAATGGCTTGAGTTGTATTTAGACACTGTTGAAATTGAAAAAGTAGTCTTGCAGGAAAACTGTAATTGGCAGTTAACCACGAAGGTATGGGTATTGGTTTATCAATATCCCGTTTATACGTGGACAACTTTAATGACTCCAGAACAGGTCGAGCCTATGCCTGGAGCAATTATGGTTTGGCGAGATGAACAAGACAAAGTATGTATTGAACAGCTTTCGCCTTTGTTTGCTATGGTGATTGAACAGTTGACTCAAAATGTAAAGTTAACTGACCAAGATATTCACATACTCATTCAATCGGTACTCACTGATTTATCTGAACATGATATTTATCTGCAAATTCAAGAGCTAAAAGCACTGTTAACTCGAATGCGATTAATTCAAGCTTCGCATAATTTTAAAGAGGTAGAGGGATGACTTCAGCCGTGGCATCAGATCATGAAGAAATAGAAGATCAGTTGCATAATCCAGCCTTTTTACAAGACTTAAGACAGCAAATGATAAAGTTTGCTTTTTTACAGCTTTCTTCTCTTCCTCAAGCTGAAGATGTGGTGCAAGAAGCATTAACGAGTGCTTTCCAGCATTTAGATTCATTTAAAGGGCGGGCTGCGTTCAAAACATGGGTATTTGCCATTTTAAAAAATAAAATTATTGATGTGATTCGGCAAAAATCGCGTTTGGTCGCAATGACAGAATTATTTAAAGATGAGGAAAGTGAACTGAGTATTGATGCACTGTTTGATGCTTCTGGACATTGGCACAAATATGAAGCGCCTCAAGCATGGCAAAGCCCTGAAGAAATGATGGAACAGGCAGATTTCTGGATAATTTTTGAAGCTTGTTTAAATCATTTACCTGCCAAATATGCTCAAGTTTTTATGATGAGAGAGGTGATAGAGCTGAGCTCCAACGAAATCTGTAGCAAGTTGGAATTGTCTATCTCAAACTTTAATGTGTTGATGTATCGGAGTCGTACCCGACTACGTGAATGTTTAGAAAATAAATGGTTATTGAAGGAGGATTGTTCATGCTGACATGTCGACAAGCCACTCAACTGTTGTCTGAAAAGCAAGATAGACCGTTGTTATTACGTGAGCAAAGTGGTTTACAACTGCATTTATTGGCGTGCCGCTCATGCCGCCGTTATTCAAAACAGATCAAAACAATTAGTCAGCTTTCTAAAGCATTTAAAAATTTAGATAGCTAATTTTATTTAAAAATTTATTTATTGCTAGCCTAATCACACTAACAACTCCCATACTATAAAAGTAAAGGAGTTTTTTAAGACAGGATGAAACGTGAATTTAAAGAATCTTGAAGCATTTTATTGGGTTGTGACTTTAAAGAGCTTCAATAAGGCCGCGACTAAATTACAAACCACCCAGCCTGCGGTTTCTCAAAAAATCACATCTCTTGAAAATGAATTAGGTTTTAAAGTTTTAGATCGAAGTTATCGGCAGCTTAAACCAACACACAAAGGCTTAACTTTATTTAAGTACGCCGAAAAATTTATGCGCCTAGAGACCGATCTGGTGGCTGAACTGACTGAAAATCAGCACCTGACTGGCACCATTCGTTTGGGTGTTTCCGAAACTATTGTCTATACGTGGTTAGTTGAATATATCGAAAAGGTTCAGCAAGAGTTCCCAAAAATTTCAGTAGAAATTGTGGTAGACCTTACGCCTAACTTACAAGAAGGCGTTCGGACAGGCGACTTAGACATGGCTTTTTTACTTGGGCCAACTTTAGCTTTTGAGTGTATTGAACAAGCCTTGTGTGACTTCGAACTAAGTTTCTTGGCTTCACCTTCATTTAAAGGTGGTGTTGCTCAAATGTCTTTTAAAACTTTAATGTCGCATACTATTTTAACTTATCCAAAAATTACCTATCCCTATAAAGAATTGAAAGCACGAATGAAAGAGCAAGGGATTGATGAACCACTTTCAATTACCAGTTATTCATTGGCAACGCTGTTGCGTTTAGCCGAGCAGGGCTTAGGCATTGCTGTGGTGCCGACCTTAACGGCGTTAAAAGAAATTACTGATGGGCGACTAGAAATATTAAATACGCCTATTCAGTTAAAGACGTTTCATTTCACCTCGATTTACATTCAAGGAAACGATGTTGCGCTAAAAGAGAAATTGACCGAAGTTGCAGTTAAGGTCTCTGAATGTGCTATGAAAAGACTCAATGAGCAAATTAAAAAATGAGCTGTTTTTGAGTGTCTTTTATCCCATTTTTTATTATTTAAAAAAGCTGTTTTATATGTAAAACCATAAAAGCAGCTTATTAACTTCAATAAGTAAAGCTTATCTCGATTTTTTAATAAATACTAAACTATTTAAAATCAATTATTTAAATTTTCAACTTAATGTAAAAAGTCTTATTGTCCGTAGGGATTAGCTATGTTTTTATTTTAGACACAAGATTTGATCACCGATTGTGTTGATTGGGGAACAGGGAATCTTTGTCATTTTAAAGGATTAAAGAATATCGTTTGGGACAAAAAATGGTGTTCTTGGTTCAACTTGAAAATAGCGTTGTTAAGCTCAAATGGATGAGGAACGCATTAATATGTCTTTACTGAAATCTTCTTTTTTATCAGATCGCCAATGGGCCATTGTGGCCTCGATCTTTATGATGGCGACCTCTGCAATGGGGCCAGGATTTTTAACCCAAACTGCTGTATTTACAGTCAAGTTAGGCGCGGCATTTGGCTTTGCCATTTTAGTATCCATTCTGATTGATTATGTGGTTCAACAAAATATTTGGCGAGTGGTCACACTCACTCAAATGCGTGCATCAGACATTGCCAATAAAGCATTGCCGGGTAGCGGTTATTTACTAGCATTTTTAGTGATTTTGGGCGGGTTTTTCTTTAGTGTCGGTAACATTGCCGGTGCAGCTTTAGGTTTAAATGCACTTTTTGGCCTAGACACAAAGTGGGGCGGTATTTTAAGTGGTGCTTTAGCCATTTTGATTTTTGCCTCAAGAAAAGCAACGCTTGCCATGGATAAAAGCATGATCGTGTTGGGATTACTTAAAATCCTCCTGATTATTATCGTTGCTGTCATTGTAATGCCTCCAGTTGGGCAAGCTGTACATCAAACCTTTGCTCCAGATCAGATCGACTTTGCCATTATTACCACCATTGTTGGCGGTACGGTTGGTGGCTATATCTGCTATGCAGGTGCACACCGTTTACTCGATAAAGGTGCTGTTGGCCCTGAAAATATTGATGAAGTTGCTAAAGCTGCGACCAAGGGCATTGTTGTGGTCGGCATCATGCGCTATGTGTTGTTCTTGGCTTTTTTAGGTGTGGTGGTGAGCGGTGCAACGATTGATTTAGCTAGCCATGACGCCAATCCGGCAGCTCAAGCATTCCAATATGCAGCGGGTACATTTGGTTTTAAATTATTCGGCTTAATTTTCTGGGCAGCAGGGATTAGTAGCACCATTGGTGCAGCATATACTTCGGTGTCATTCTTTACTGCATTTAAAAAGAACTTAACACCAAAACAAACCAACTATACGACCATTACCTTTATCGCATTGGCTTTATTACTCTATGTGTTATTGGGTGCAACTCCGGCAGGTCTACTCATTTTCGTAGGTGGTTTTAACGGTTTGGTGTTGCCAATTGGCCTTACAATTTTTGTGTATGTTGCTGCGTGCCGTAAAGATTTGATGGGTAATTATAACTATCCAAAATGGTTGCTTATTTTGGGTGGGTTAACATGTCTGTTAACGTGGTGGATGGGCTATATGTCGTTTACGACAGTGTTTAACTATTTGACCAAGCTTTAAGCCAGACTGCGTGAAGTGATAAAGGAATAATGCCATGTTTGTAGATTTAAATAGTGATTTGGGTGAAAGCTTTGGCTCATGGAAAATGGGTAATGATGACCAGATTTTACCTGTCGTGACCAGTGCCAATATTGCTTGTGGCTTTCATGCGGGCGACCCGCTCGGCATTTTAAAAACGGTTCGTAAAGCCGCTGAGCTTGGCGTGACCATTGGCGCTCACGTGTCTTATCCAGACCTTGTAGGCTTTGGCCGCCGTAATATGGATTTGTCACGTGACGAACTGATTGCCGATGTGCTTTACCAAATTTCTGCACTCGATGGCTTGGCTAAAGTAGCTGGCTCAAAAGTGCAATACGTTAAACCACATGGCGCGCTCTATAACACCATTGCACATGACCAAGCTCAGGCAGCAGCAGTAATTGATGCCATTAAAATGTATAACCCTGAACTGGTCTTAGTGGCTTTAGCTGGATCGAACTTAGTCGAGCAGGCACGTGCGGCTGGTTTAAAAGTTGTGTCTGAAGCTTTTGCAGACCGTGCTTATAACAGCGATGGCTCATTGGTGTCTCGCCGTCTAGAAGGTGCGGTTTTACACGATTCGGCATTTGTTGCGAGCCGTGTGGTTTCAATGCTTAAAAATGGTGGAGTTGAGTCAATTGACGGCGTATTTACCCCAATTCAAGCCGACACCATTTGCCTACATGGCGATACCGACGGTGCGCTAGAGATGTCGGCTGCCATTAAAGCCGAGCTTTTAAAAAACAATATTGAAATCCGCCCGTTTGTAAATAAAGCATAAGGATGAGCACCATGTATAAGGATATTAAAGTCGACCCAGCTCAACTTGAAGCTGCGTTAGATGCACGTTTAAAAATCCGTGCAGGTTTTGATAAACCGACAGCAGGGATGGCCGCAGGTATGACGCAGGTCAACATGATTTCGGTGCCAAAAGAGTGGGCATATGACTTTCTACTCTATGCACACCGTAATCCGCAAAGCTGCCCAGTGCTTGATGTGCTCGAAGAAGGCATCTATGCAACTAAGCTTGCAGCAGACTCAGACATCCGCACTGACTTCCCACGTTATCGCATTTGGAAAGATGGCCAAATGGTCGATGAAGTGACCGATGCCAGAGAGATTTATAACGCTCATCCTGATTTGGTGACATTCTTAATTGGTTGCAGTTTTTCGTTTGAAACAGCTTTGCAAGAAGCGGGCATTGAAGTTCGTCATATTCATGACGACACCAATGTACCGATGTATTTGAGCAATATTCAGTGTGAACCAGCAGGCCGTATTTCAGGAAATATGGTGGTTTCCATGCGACCAATTCCATCGCATCAAATTAGTGAAGCGGTACAAATTACAGCACGTATGCCGAGCGTGCATGGTGCACCTGTACATATTGGGCACCCTGAAAGCTTAGGAATTTTGGATGTAAATAAGCCAGACTTTGGCGATGCTTCTCGTATTGAAGCGGGTGAAATTCCAGTGTTTTGGGCGTGTGGAGTAACGCCGCAAGCTGCCGTCATGAACTCGAAAATTCCTTTTGCGATTAGTCATGCGCCAGGTTACATGTTTATTACCGACATTCCTGACCGTGCTTGGATTGGCTAATTGGACTAAAGAAGAATTAAAAGGATAAACAAATGCGTTTTTTATCGGTAAACGCCGATTGTTTTCTGATTGAGCTTGCGAGCCTAGAAGAAACTTTGGCGTTATACAATAAATTGCAAAATACGCAATTGAATGGAATTAAAGACTTAGTCCCCGCTGCAAAAACAATTTTGGTTTTCTTTAATGAGATCGAAACCAACTTTAAAACGCTGGTTGCTTTAATTCAGAGTCTCAAAATTGATTCTGGATTTGAGCGTAGTAGCCAAGAAGTGATTGTGCCGATTCGTTATGATGGCGAAGACCTTGCTCAGGTTGCCGAGTTGCAAGGTTTAACTGTTGCCGATGTGATTAGAAAACATCACCAAAGCGTGTGGAATGTGGCTTTTATTGGTTTTGCACCGGGCTTTGCTTATATGAGCAGTCCCGATAAGCCTTTTACCGATATTCCGCGCTTAACGGTTCCGCGTAAAAAAATACCGTCAGGTTCTTTGGGCTTGGCTGGAAAATACTCTGGTATTTACCCAAAAGACAGTCCGGGTGGTTGGCAGCTGATTGGAACCACATCAGAAAAAATGTGGGATTTAGAGCGTAAAAACCCTGCGTTACTGTTACCGGGTATGACCGTACATTTTGAAGATGTGACGCATAATCCAACTATTGTGACTGTACCACAGCAAATTACGCCTAAGGTTGAGCCGAAACAATCGGTGCCACTGTTTAAGATTACTGCACCAATTTTACAGATGCTCATTCAAGACGAAGGGCGATTAAACCAGACCAATATTGGGGTTGGCGTGGCGGGTGCAATGGACTTGTCTGCCATGCACAGTGCTAACCGTATTGTCGGTAATCCAACCGATACACCAGTCATTGAAGTTTTAAATGGTGGTTTAAAAGCCAAAATGCAGCATGCAGGCGTTATTGCGGTGGCAGGTGCCATTTCAAACATTCGTGTGAAATTTGCCGACGGACAAACCGCAGACTTTGCAAGCTATCAACCGATTGATTTAGATGAAGGCGATGAATTTCAAATTCAGCCACCGACCGCAGGCTTAAGAAACTATCTAGCAGTTCGTGGTGGTATAGACGTTGAACCAGTACTCAATAGTGCTTCGTTTGACAGCTTGGCAGTGTTAGGGCCAGAGCCTTTAAAGCTTGGAGATACCATTTACCAAGGACAGGTCAAGGCAACCAATATTAGCGTAAATGAAGTGGGCAAAAGTGACTTGCCAAAAGCTGGCGAAGTAGTTGAGCTAGATATTGTGATGGGGCCACGTACAGACTGGTTTGAACAAGACAGTATTGAACTGCTCTGTCAGCAAGAATGGTTGGTAACCAATGAAAGCAACCGAGTCGGGCTAAGACTTTCAGGTGCACAGCCTTTAACTCGCAAAATTACCCATGAACTGGAAAGTGAAGGCACTTGCATTGGCGCTTTGCAGATTCCACCGAGTGGCCAACCCGTTTTGTTTATGAATGATCATCCTTTAACGGGCGGATATCCGGTCATCGCCTCTGTTGCTAAACACCATTGGGATTTGGTTGCACAGATTCCGGCAGGTTGCCGCATCAAATTTAAAAAAATTGCCGAATTTACAGATTTTGAGAATGAATGATGAGTACAGAAAAATTATTGATTGCTAACCGTGGTGAAATTGCCGTTCGTATTATTCATGCTTGCCGTGATATGGGAATTTCGTCAGTCGCTTTATATGCAGATGACGATATTGGTAGCATGCATGTCGAACTTGCTGATGAAGCATGGGGCTTGGCTGGTGCAACTGCTAGCGAGACTTACCTAAATATTCCAGCAATTATCGAAATTGCAAAAAAATCGAAAGCGACTATGGTGCATCCGGGTTATGGCTTTTTATCTGAACGTGCTGAGTTTGCCCAAGCCGTGATTGATGCAGGTTTAAAATGGGTCGGGCCATCACCAAGTGCCATTGAAAAACTAGGCGATAAAATCGAAGCACGTAAAATTGCTGCTTCAGTCGGTGCGCCTTTGGTTCAGGGTACGCAAGATCCACTCAATAATGCAGATGAAGCTTTAGAGTTTGCCAAACAATATGGTTTACCAATTGCCATTAAAGCGGCGTTTGGTGGCGGTGGTCGTGGTTTAAAAGTCGCGTGGAAACTCGAAGAAGTGAAAGAGCTTTATGAATCAGCAGTACGTGAAGCAAAAGCTGCCTTTGGCCGTGGTGAATGTTTTGTCGAGCAATATCTCGATAAACCGCGCCATGTAGAAGCGCAAGTGATAGCAGACCAACATGGCAATATTGTGGTACTTGGCACACGTGATTGTTCATTGCAACGCCGTAACCAAAAGTTAGTCGAAGAAGCACCAGCACCATTCATTAGCGATGAGATTTATCAGCAAATTTTAAGCTCGGCAAAAAATATTTGTCAGGCTGCAAACTATGTGGGTGCAGGTACAGTTGAATATTTACTCAGTCGTGATGGCAAGCTTTCATTCTTAGAAGTAAACACACGCTTGCAAGTTGAGCACCCAGTGACTGAAGAAACCTCAAAAGTCGATTTGGTGGTGGAACAGATTCGTGTTGCACAAGGTGAAGCGCTTTCTATTAAAGAAACACCAAAAGCACAAGGCCATGCCATTGAGTTTCGTATTAATGCCGAAGACCCAGCACGTGGCTTTATTCCAGCCTTTGGTGTGTTGAGTTTATTTGAAGCGCCTTTTGGTCACGGTGTACGAGTCGACACAGGTGTTCGAACTGGGTCATTAGTGTCTAGCCATTTTGACTCACTCATGGCAAAACTGATTGTGACTGGTCCAACCCGTGAAATTGCAATTGCCCGAGCTAAACGTGCTTTAAAACAATTTAAAATTGAAGGCGTAGCTTCGGTTTTAGATTTTCACCGCGCGGTACTTAATGAACCTGACTTTACAAATGAGTTTAATGTACATACGCGCTGGATTGAAAATGACTTTAAACAAGAATTAAAGCCAACTAAACGTGGCATTCCAAACCATCAAAAACCAATGCTACTCAGCTACATTGAAATTGATGGCAAGTTACACCGTTTAGGTTTACCTGCGGGCATGTTTGCACAAGGCCCAGCAACCGCAGTTCAAGCGCAGACTGCCGAGCCAGAAGTACGTGCCGAGCATTTACTTGCTCCAATTAATGGTGTGATTAGCGCTTGGAAAGTCGAAAATGGCGAGCAAGTCACCGAAGGTCAAGTGGTTGCCATTATGGAAGCCATGAAAATGGAAGTGCAGGTACTGGCACACCGCAGTGGCGTTATTCAGATTGGCGCAGAAAAGGGCGCAACCTGCCATGCAGAAACTGTGATTGGTAGCATTAATTAAGTTTTGAATAAATGATTTGGCTCACTTAAGCATTAGTTTAATTGGGTCAAATCGAATGCTTATTTATTCAATCAGTTCGTTATTTTTTACAGTATTCGTTAACCATTTTCAGCTTGAAAATCAGCCCTAATTGTGAGATATTTATCACAGTTTAGTGATATGAAAATTAATCACTGTATTGAAAGCTCGCTTATGCGGGCTTTAATTTTTAGCCCAGTTTAAGCATTTCTCACTTAATGAGCTGGCGGCATAAAAACAATTTGAGAATTTGGCACTCACTCAAAGGCGAATTGAAGAAAGCGAATGAAAATTCTACCTTCATCTGAATATGATCAAATTCTAAAATACAGTGTCTATTGGCTCGTCATCTCGATCGTGATTGGAGTCGTCGCGGGGTTGGCCTCGACTTTAATTTTTGTGGCCTTTGATATTTCAAACAAAGTCAGAAGCCTGCATCACTGGCTCATCTACTTTTTGCCTTTTGTGGGTTTTGGTATTGGCTATCTCATTAAAAAATATGGATCACCGATTGAACGGGGAACTCATTTACTGATTGATGAAATTCACCAGCCTAAGTCGTTTATTCCAAAACGAATGAGCCCCATCATTTTTATTACTTCAATTTTAACGCAGTTATTCGGTGGTTCGGCAGGGCGTGAGGCACCAGCAGTTCAGCTTTCAGGTGCCTTAATTGACCACTTAAGCCATATATTAAAAGTCTCGGAAGATAACCGAAAAATCTGTTTAATCGCCAGTATTGGTGCAGGCTTTGCAGGGGTGTTTGGCTTGCCTCTAGCGGGTGCAATCTATGGTTTAGAAATTACTGCTTTAGGTAATTTAAGATACTCAGCTATTTTTCCATGTTTTGTGTCGGCTCTGATTGCATCGGCTATCCCTGAGCTATTTGATATTGTTCATCCGCATATTTTTTATGTGATTAGTGAGTTTCCAGCCATTCATTTTGGCACGCTCATGAACTTAATTGTGGCAGGTCTGATCTTTGGTTTAGTCGCACGTTTCTTTATTGCGGCCATCCATTTTGCGAGTGACGTCTTTTATAAATACGTTCGGTATTTGCCATTACGAACTATGGCGGGTGGTATTGTCATTATGCTACTTACGCTGTTCACCGCCCATCAGCAATACAACGGTTTGGGTACAGATAAAATCATTTCATCTTTTTATGTACCGATTGAGTTTTACGACTTTTTTAACAAGACTATTTTTACCGCCATCACTTTAGGTTCAGGCTTTAAAGGTGGTGAAATTACGCCACTCTTTTATGTAGGTGCGACATTAGGTAATGCTTTAGGAGCGGTTTTAAATCTGCCAATTTCATTGCTTGCAGGCTTAGGTTTGGTGAGTCTATTTTCTGGGGCGAGTAAGGCACCGTTGACCTCTATTATTTTAGCTGTTGAGCTATTTGGAATGAATGTTGCCACTTATGCAATTATTACTTGTTTGTTGGCAGCACTATTTTCTGGGAATTGTGGGTTGTATCGCCGTAAAAAGTTGATGGATTGATTAAGCCTTTCTAAGGAGTTGAGTGGTTTTAGGTTGCTTAACTCCTATTAAATCTTCTTTTTTTAATAATGATAAAAATTGGCCTAGTAAGTGAAATACTTCTAAGAATATGAAAAGAATTGAATTTATATCTTTATAAAAGAAGATGGAAATTAATTTTAATGAACAACTATTGTTTCCTAAATATTTAAACTATAGGTATACATTAATAAAAATTAAAAATATTTAAAAAATTTCCAAAATGTTTCAATTATGAATTTTTTATGACATTTATTGTTGATTGTGAATGATTCATGTAGTTTTTGTTTGATTTTTTATCCATTTGGTAAATTAAAAATAACATTTTATGCAAAACAAAATTTTTTTTACTCACGCTTTTTTTCTTTTGTATGGGGTAGCTACACATGCTTATGCTATCGATGATATTTCTTTACCAGATCGTATACGTCAGGAACAACGTTTAAAAGAGCTTAATCAACAATTAGAAGAGCAAATCACTCAGCTTGCACCTAAACCCGTCACTACCCAATTGCAGGATTTTAAAACTATAGTCGTTTCGGAAGAGCCATGCGTTAAGGTCAAGAATATTGATTTTGATAGAAAGACGTTACAGGACCCTGAACACTATAAATTTCACTTTATGCTTCGGGCAATCTGGAATCATCCGCAGAAGATTATTGGCAAGTGTATCGGTACGCAAAGCTTACGTAACCTCGTTAATTTCGCCCAAAATGAATTGATTAAAAAGGGTTTTATTACCAGTCAGGTTACTGTTGATCCTCAAGATATTCAGCAAGGTTCTTTGCGACTTGGTGTGCAGATTGGGCGTTTACGTAAGATCATCGTTGAAGGTGAGCAACTCTCTTTATTACAACTTAAAGCATCTTTACCATTTAAAGAAGGCGATGTCCTTAATCTACAACAACTTGATCAGGGTCTCGAAAACTTAAAACGAGCTTATACGGTAGATATACAAATTGTGCCGTCAAATGAGTCTGTTCAGGAAGCTAAAGGGTATAGTGATCTGATTATTAAGTTACAGCCA
Organism: Acinetobacter sp. TG2027; assembly: GCF_000302435.1. NCBI lineage: Bacteria > Pseudomonadati > Pseudomonadota > Gammaproteobacteria > Moraxellales > Moraxellaceae > Acinetobacter > Acinetobacter sp. TG2027. The sequence goes on from NZ_AMJN01000042.1 coordinate 22,885, forward strand.
CAATCAAAAATCAATTTAAATTTTGGTCTGGATAATTCAGGGAGTAAAGATACAGGTCGTTATATAGGTAGTCTGGGACTCAATATTAATAATCCATTCTATTTAAGTGATTCTCTTTCTTTTAATTTTAGTCATTCATTAGATAACTTACATCGAGACTTAAATAAAAACTACTTTGTAAGTTATCAGCTTCCGTTAGGAAATTATGATTTCAGTACTAGCTATAGCCGTTATCAATACGAACAAAATGTATTGGGTGCAAATGGTGTACTGCGTTATCACGGCTTAAGTCAGCAGGGTAATTTGAATGTATCTCGTGTACTTAGCCGAAGTGGGCAACATAAAACCAGCCTCTATGGCAAGCTCTACCATAAGCAAAATTCAAACTTTATTGATGATATTGAAATCGAAGTACAACGTAGAAAAACTTCAGGCTGGAATGCGGGGATACAACATCGCCAATATCTGGGTGATGCTGTATTAGATGCTGGTTTGGATTATCGGCATGGCACAGGCGCATTTGATGCGTTGTTAGCACCAGAAGAACAAATTAAGGACATTGATAAAAATCCATTACCGTCAGAAGGGTATTCCCGTGCACCGATATGGAGTGCCGATTTACGTTTTCAAATGCCATTTTTGCTTTTAGATACGCCTGCTCAATACCGTTTGAACTGGCGTGGACAATATGCTCCACGAGTTTTAGTACCTAATGATCGTTTTTATATCGGTGGTCGTTATAGCGTTCGAGGTTTTGATGGTGAACTGATGCTATCAGGCGATAACGGACAGTATTTACAACAGGAAATCAGCGTAAATACAAAAATTCCAAATACACAAATGTATGTTGCCGTAGATCAGGGCTGGGTTAACGGTAAGAACAGTATTGCTGGGCAGCGCCATCTAATGGGGAGTGTCGTAGGTCTACGAAGTTATCTGAACCATTTTTATATTGATGCCTTTACAGGGCGAGGCCTAATCGCACCTAAAAGTATAAAAAAAGACTGGATATTTGGATTTAGCCTAAATGCTTTTTATTAAGTTTCCTTAAGAAACAAAATTAATTTTAATTAGAGAAAACTGACTTATGAATAAAAATCTTTATCGAATTGTTTTTAACAAAGCTCGTAACATGTTTATGGCAGTTGCCGAGAATGTCAGAAGCCAGAGCAAGGCGGCAGGACAATCTACTTCCTCAGAAATAGAGCGTTCGGGACAATCATCAGGACAAGAAAAATCATTTCATCAACTGTGGCATGTCAAGGCATTAGTAGCAAGTATTAGCTTATTAGTACCATTTGCTCCTGTCTATGCTGCTATTGTCGCAGATAGTGCAGCAAATGCTGCAAATCGAGCTGTCATTGGTGCTGGTAAGAACTCAGCAGGTGTAACAGTTCCGGTGGTCAATATCCAGACCCCTAAAAATGGTATATCCCATAATATTTACAAACAGTTTGATGTTCTGGCTGAAGGCGCTGTTTTAAATAACAGCCGAACAGGAGCTACCACGAAAACCGTAGGGGCCGTGGGGGCAAACCCATTTTTAGCAACAGGCGAAGCTCGAGTTATTTTAAATGAGGTAAATTCAACAGCTGCTTCACGCTTTGAGGGGAACTTAGAAGTTGCAGGGCAAATGGCAGATGTGATTATTGCCAACCCGTCTGGTATTAATATTAAAGGTGGTGGCTTTATTAATGCCAATAAGGCAATTTTTACTACGGGTAAGCCTCAGTTAAATGCTGATGGTAGTATTCAGCAATTTAATGTAAGTCAAGGTAAGGTTACTATTACTGCACCGACCAATAGTACTTTTGGGTTGGGTGGTAACAACAATAATGCTAACTATGTTGATATATATGCCCGTGCACTAGATTTGAATGCTCAACTTCAGGCCACAAATGATATTCAGGTGATAACAGGAGCTAATACCGTTAGTTCAGATCTTAAAAATATAGCTTCTATTACCGGTACTGGAGCAGTCCCAACTTTAGCTGTTGATGTAAAAGCACTGGGTGGAATGTATGCTAATAATATTTATTTGATGGGTACAGAAAAAGGTTTGGGAGTTACTAATGCAGGAACTATTCAGGCAGTAAGCAATCTGGTGATTACCAGTGCTGGAAAAATTGAGCATAGCGGTACAATCAGCTCAACAAGTAAAACGCAAGGTTTAGTCAGTGTGCAAACAACGGGTGTTGGTGTAGCTGCAGATATTAATTCATCAGGTAGTATCAATAGTAATGGCATGCTCAATATTGATTCAGGTAATAACCTGAATGTAAATGCTAAAGAAATTATTATTAATAATGGTAGCTTGGCTTCCTCTCCTTTAATCATTAATGCTAAAGGGAATTTAAATTTAGCAGCGAATAGTCGAATTTTTAATGATGCACAGAGTGGGGAATTGTATGTTGAGGCGGCGGACCTCAATCTGGCGACTAATGCAGGCATTACCAGTAATCGTGGTTCAGCATATATTCAGTCGCAAAAAGATATAGTTGCAGCACAAGGTGCAAAATTAATAGCAGCACAAAATTTGAATGTGTCCGGAAAAGGTAAGCTCTCACTGAATGGAAATCAGATTCAGGCATCCTTAGGTTCAATAAACCTACAAGCAGATTCTTCAAATACAGATGGTTTAATTGATATCCAAGGTGGGACTATTTATGCAGGTAAAGATTTAAACTTATACAGTTCAGGAGATGTAAATTTACAAAATCTTGGATTTTCACTTGAAAATTCTGCAACACGAGTCAAGAACATTAATGCTCACAGTGGAAGAAACTTGGTTTGGAACAATGCAACAAAAGTTCTACCCCAGATTACAGGGAAAGTTGCATTGGATGCCGAGAATAATTTAAGTATTTCAGCTCAAGGGGTCTCTAGTAAAGATAGTATTCAGTTACAAGCAGGTCAATTAACATTAAATACGAATTTCACCTCCCAAAAAGATATTAATCTGATCACAGAAACAGCTGATTTATTTCTAAATAATGTATTAAATGCTCAAAATGATATCAAAATTTCAGCTTTAACTGGTGGGATTACTGCCAATAGCCTCAAAGCCAATTCTAATGCTGGCAAAATTTCGATTCTTGCCACTAAAAATCTAGTTTTAAATTCACTGCAAGAAATAGAATCAGCTCCTTGGGCAGATCAAGATGGCGCAACAACTGATATGACCTTCATCAATGGTAATAAAGGAGTTACATTAGGGTCAATTGGGGATGGGAATGTACAATTAAAATCTACTCGTATTACTGCTGAACAGGGCGATATTCAACTGATTGCAGGTAATGGTATTTCTTTACAAGCTAATACCGATGTGACAATTAGAGGTGATCATGGATATGATGATATTAGAAAGAATATTTTACAGGGACAATCTTTACAGATTCAGAATAAGAAAGCAGATGTCGTCATTGATAACACCACTTTAACAACCTCTGTTGGTGGTTTATCTATTAATAGCGAGGGAAAAACGACATTATCAAATAGCGAATTAAATTCTAAAGGGAATACTGAGCTTTCTGCCAAAGATCATCTGACTTTACAAAATATAGAAGCGAATGCTGATAAGCATATGGCTTTGAGTAGTAAAAAGAATATTTATATTAATGGGGAGTATGGCACTACGACGCTTTGGAAACCAAATATTCAGAGTAAATTAACTTCTCAAGGAAGCTTGTCAATGATTAGTGCGGGGAGTCATGCTGCCCAGAACACTACCTATACGGGTGGAGCAATATTATTAGAAGCAGGAAACGTTCTGACAACGCCTTCTAATGCCACATTAAGTTTTAATGCAGTTGATAGTGCTTTTCTCAGAATTGATCCTGCTCTCAAAGATTTAAATGGTGATCTTACGATCCAGACCAATGGTACTTTATCGCTGGACCCCAAAATTCATAAGCTCAGTGCTGCTGGAGATTTAGAACTCATTTCTAAAAATGGAAAGCTAAGTTTATTGGGGTATGGTGGAACCAATGGTAACTTCTCTGAAACAATATTTATGATAGTCAATGGAGGAGGAAGCCATTTAGAAGGCAATAAAGGGGTGGAAATCCAAGGTGCTGGAATAAGAAGCATTAAGGACTTTAAAATTGTAGCACCAGATGGAGACATCAAAATTGAGGGGGTAAAAAACACTTTTAAAAATTCTAGCTATGCAAAACATGCTCTTGATTTAGCTCATCAGCGTCTTTACTACGAAAATAGAATACAAGCACTTAATAGTTTAGGCACACTGACTGCTGCTCAAAAGAAACTTGTTGCACAGTATACTGAAGAAATAAATGATATTACCCAACAAGTTAATTTTTTAAGATCAGGAACCAATGGAGCAGAACACAAAGGAAGTCTGTTGACCTCAGAAACTGGGAAGGTCAATCTTGTCTCCGGAAAAGGAATCATGATTACGGGGGCAGATATCCGGGCTGTTGATGGTGAAGTCAATATTGAGTCGCAAGGTATTGGAGAGAAAGTCTATAGCTCCACAGCATTAGATAAGAATGGCCAACCCATGATCATGAATGCAGGTGCTATTCTTGCAGCTCATAATGATTTTTATGATCGTGGTAATGAAACAGATCAAAACTATCAGGCAATCTCCTTACTTACACCAACCCTTGTTGAAGGCCGACGTGGTGTAAATATCAAAACGACAGGAACACAAGAAGGAAGCCATCTGGTTTTACAGGCAGTTGGGATCAGCTCCTCTAATGGAGATGTTAAGATTGAATCGAATAAAAATATACTATTTGATGTGGCCCTTGAGCAGAGTTATGATCGGTCAACCTCGGTTGAAAAGAAAAAGTCGTGGGGAGGTTTAAAAAAGAAAACGATTACAACATTTTCTGAGAATGAATCGAGTCGCCCTGCCTCAGTCGATATCAGCGGAAACAATATCTATATCGAGAGTAAAGAATTAAATAAAAATCATAAGGTCGATATCTATTCAGGACAGTTTATCGCAGAAGGTGGGGATGTATTTATTCGTTCAGGTGGGGATTTATACTTTAATACAGTGAACGAAATTTCGAAGAATCAGTTGGAGATTAATAAGAAGTCTTCAATATTAGGGATTAAATATAATACTTCAAAAACCAATAGTAGCTATCAGGTTGTCACTCAAATCCCTTCAACAATAGCCGCGGCGTATATTGGGACCAAGTCAGGGTTTGATACCCATTTAGCCGGTACAGAGTTTAATTATCTGAAAGAAGCGACAATTGAGTCTGGTGGTAAAATATTTTTAGAGCCAAGTGTCACTAGTATTAATAACACAATTAAAAAAGAAAAGAATTCGGTTGTTTGGCAATCGATGCAAGATAAGGGATCAATTACAGAAACAGCCAAACTTCCAAGTTTTAATGGTCCCACACCACCGATCTTTAAAGCCACTGGTGGGTTGAGCGTACAAATACCGATAAGTGAAAAAGATGCCAATAAAATAGTACTTCGAGATGAAATTTTAAAATTAGCAAATCAACCTGGAAATACTTACCTTAAAGATTTAGTCAATCGTAATGATGTGGATTGGCAGAAGGTTCTCCTTACTCAAAAGGATTGGGATTATAAATCACAAGGTTTAACTGGAGCAGGAGCTGCTTTAATTGTCATCATCGTCACTATTGCGACAATGGGTACTGGTACAGCAGCGGCGGCTGGAGCAGCAGGAGGAACAGCTGCTAGTGGTACTACGGTCGGTCTTGGGGCAAGCATGCTTGGTACGGCTGGGGTGACTACCACAGCGGCAGGCGCAATTGTTCCATCAACATTAGGGGCAATGGCAAATGCAGCAGTCACGAGTCTAGCTGCTCAGGCAAGTATTGGTCTGATTAATAACGGTGGGGATATTGGCAAGACCCTAAAAGAGATGGGAAGTAAAGATTCCATTAAAAATCTGGCTGCATCTGTGGTAACAGCAGGTTTATTAAGTCAAGTTGGTACTGCTCTAAATTTAAAACCAGACAGTACTCTCCTATCAGACCGATTAGTAAATAATTTTACCACTTCTGTAGGATCCACCTTAGTACAAACTGCCATTAATGGTGGGAATCTTGGCGATAATTTACAAGTTGCATTACTAGCCGGTTTAGCAGGGGCCTTACAAGGAGAGTTGGCTAGTCAGATTGGAACGAGTTTAGATAAAGTCGATCCGAATATATTTGAATATACAATTCATAAAATTGCTCACGCCGCTGTTGGATGTGCTGCTGCTGCTGCAACGAAGTCTAGTTGTGAGGCAGGTGCGATTGGTGCCGGTGTAGGTGAAATAGTTGCAGGGTTAATGCCAGAACCAGCCAATGGTATTGAATATACTGATGCAGAAAAACTAAAAATCCGGAATATAGGTAAATTAGTTTCTGGAACGGTTGCAGCATATACTGGTTATGATGTAAACACTGCTGCGAACAGTGCTGATACTGCGATTCAGAATAACTCCTTAGTTAGATTAGCAACTACCACAGGTAAGCTATTAGTAAAAGCAGCTGAAATTTATGGTGATATTAAGAAAGCAAATAAGGGTATAGTCGATTCAAAGGTTTTTGTACAAAAACTTAAAGATCAAGGCGTAAGTGAGCTTGTTGGAATAGCTGATGATTTGGTAACTGTTTTTGGTCCTGCCAGTACTCCTTTTGATAGAGCTTTAGCAGCTTTTGACCTTATTATTGGAACAGATTTAAAACCGGGGAAGGCTGAATCATTAAAGCTTGCTCAAGCTGAATTGGATAAATTAAAAGTAGATCAAGCTTATACTTTAAAAGTTTTACAAGTAAAAAAAGACGTAGTTACCAGAAACCGATTAAACGGTAAAGAATTTGAAATGAGTGCTGCAAGTAAATTGGGGGTAAAGCGAAATACCGATCGACAAATGATTACCATAAAAACTGAGAGAGATGGACAGATTAATATTATTCCAGATGCATTCGGTAATGGTGGGACATTAGTTGAGTTCAAGAATGTCCAATATCTTACAGATACCCAGCAACTCAGGGGGTATGGGGCAACAGGAAAACCAGTTACTTTAGTAGTAAATATGAATACAAAGATATCTGAAACAGTGAAGAATAGTATTTTATCTAATAAGGGGACAATTCAAAGATTTGATCCTATCAAAAATACTCTCCACTCATATTAGGAAATTATCAAATGAAGTTTAAGCGTCCTATTTATAGCAAAATTTTTACTCCAAATATGTTGAGAGATCCCCAAGAATTTTTTAAACGGATACACCACTACTGTAATTCCTTTCCAGAAATGCTTCCAGAAAAGTATGGTTTTTGGGAACCATTAAAAATCCCATTTTCACCTGACATAATAGAAAAACTGATTCCTAATGACAGAGGGGGAGCTGCTGATCGATTATTGTGCCAACGTTTAAAAAAGCCCCGTTATCAAGGAAGTTTTTGGCCTTCACTGCATGGAGAGACGCATAGTGAGGAATATCTTACCTCAGAGTTTACTCAAATTGATCAGCATAAATTGATAAATTATCTGAAAACTACTACCTTACAATTTAATGCGGATTTAGCAATTATTGATGCAAATCGGCATTCGGAACCACAGTTAGGAATTAAAGAAGGATGGCGTGGGGTAACACCTTTTTCCTATGAACTAAAACATTGGTTACCAGATATGTATTGGGGAACGGTATTTGGTAAACCTTATGTCGATTTATTTGGCTTAGAGTGTTTATTGTCTACCCCCGCGTATAAAGTAGAAAAGTTATCAGATGATGCTGTTTACATTCAATTAACTGAGCAAGTACAAGATATATTTGAAAAAACAGAACATGTGGATGAACAGCGTGAAATAGTTAAATATCATTTGGGTACTGATGCCTTTTGGTCACCAGAAAAGGCTTATGTAATAAACACGGATTATAGAGTTTTAAAAGGCTTATCTGAACATAATGTAATTAATATTCCTTTGCAGACTAATTATACTGATGTCTTCCGTGTGCCTCATTTTAATTTAATATCAGATGCTTATATGCAAGCAGAAGTACCGCCGGAAAATATTTATACATATTTGAAGGGAATAAAGGAATTTGGTACCGATCAATGGATTGTTCAATTGTCTCAAGCATGGTTATTACGCATGTTTGATCCTATAGCGCTTGGTTATGGTATTGAGGATGTTTATAGTCATGGTGAGGTAAGTGAAATAGAGTTTTTTTATAAACCCGATGGATATGACTCTCCTATAGAAAAGGAACTATTTATTGGAGCGTGGGATCGACCAGAGCAAGAAACAATGAGCCGTCAGAAGTATGCTGAATCCATACTTCAAGTATTAGCTAGTAATTACCCATTAGCGCAATCAGAATGGTCAAATGTAGAAAGTAAAGTTGATCATTTTGAGGGGCATTCAGAAGTTTATTTAGACCAAATCGATCCACAAGAGTTTAATTTGTTTCGTATAGCAATTAAAGTAATTGTATTTGAGCGGTTTTTTGTTAAAGTCACTTTCATGGATTATTGGTGTAATGACTTGAGTGAATCTCAAGAAATTTCTAACCCAATTTTTAACTTGTTTAAAGCGAAGTAATATTTATATAAAAAGACTTTTATTGATAAAAATAAGGGGATGATGCCCCTTATTTTTATTCTGTACAAGAAATATATAACAGCGAATATAGCTGTTGAATGTTCTGTCATCCACTATGGATGACAGAACATCCGCTTTAATTGAATTATCAATACGTGTGGATTTAAAGGCAGCTAAAAATGTTGATGTCTTAAAAAGCGATCAAAAAATTCTTGTGAAGAATTTAGGGACACCCTTAACAAGAATTTAATTCTTTTTGGAGAAATATGTAAATGAAGCTGTTAAATGAAGCATTAAGAAAAATAGAGACTCTTTGGAGTAAAGAGCCAAAGCACGCTGTTCATAGAGGAGAAAAAACTTTTTTTCAGTTTCGTTGTATTTTGAATAATGGTATTTCACCAGATAGATTTGGTGATATCGATTTGCAATTACCAACAGAGTTTAAGGAGTTCCTCTTAGTTAGTAATGGGGCTGATTTATTCAAGGATGAGGAATATGGGCAATGGGGAGCGAGAATATTTAGTATTGATGAGTTACAGTCATCTAATAAATATTATAGAGAGTTAAGACCTAAAGACTTCACTAAGGGGGATTTGATAATTGGTGAGTTTTATGGTGATTCAGATTTGTTACTGTTAAGGTGTGATCCTGAAAGTAAGGATTATGGCGCTGTACTTATCGCTTTACCTTTTGATAATCGCTCAGATTGGTATTGTTCAGTCAACTTTGAATATTTTATAACTGACTATGTTAATTTTGAGGGCGATAAATTCTGGGAGATGCGAACAAAAAAATAATTTTATTGAAGCTCTAACAAGGGCTAGTTTTTTTAGCATATCCCATTTTATTTATTATTCTAATTATGTTGCAAAGATTTATGCTTAAAATTAAATATATAAGTCATCTCTAGAGCTAATCTATAGTTTGCTATGTAGTTACTAAATTAATAAAGCAAGAAAGGTATATCCTTATTTTTCTATGAATATATAAGCCCATTTCCGATGGCTAATTTCTTTCTTTTTAAGGATCTATTTTAAAACAAATGTCATTTCCCACGCTTGACGACAACAAAAGCGAATACTATCCTTTGCGTGCTGGCCACATTGCCAGTTGGTTTTAGCAGACCATCAGCCAAAGTACACGAAAAAGTAGTAACTTTTTTGTGGAAATCCCTGCGTGCCCCCTCTGCGGCGGAATGATCTGACCCCATAAAGTTGGACA
>NZ_AMJN01000043.1:0-1589 GCF_000302435.1 Acinetobacter sp. TG2027
TTGTGGTCTCTTTTTTTAATTGATTAGATCGCTTCTTTGGTCATCTCACCATTCACCAACCTTAAAATCTGCAATGGATTGCTGTCTTTTAAAGCCTCTGGCAATAAGCTTTGCGTATAGTTTTGATAACACACAGGTTTTAAGTAACGGTCAATGGCCAAGGTTCCGACTGAGGTGCCTCGTGCATCTGAAGTTGCTGGGTATGGCCCGCCGTGTACCATGGCATCACAAACTTCTACACCTGTTGGGTAGCCATTTATGAGTAATCGACCGGCTTTTTCCTCTAGCACAGGAACCACATCTGCAAACTCGGTTAAGTCTGCCTCATCGGCAATTAAAGTCGCAGTCAGCTGCCCATTCATGCTTTGTAAGGCCTGAATGAGTTGGGCTTTATCTTCAACTTCAATGATGACTGTGGTTGGTCCAAAGATTTCTTCTTGCAGAAGCTGGTCACCCGCCAGTAACAGCTCAACATCGGCTTTAAACAGTTGTGGCTGTGCCTGATTGCTTAGCTGGGTTTGACCTGCCAAATGCTTGATGCCTTGATGCTCGGTTAAGTGCTCAAGACCAGCGGTATAACTTTTTAAGGTGCCGGCATTCAGCATAGTCTGCGCAGGCTTAGCGCCCATAATTTCAGTCAGGTTGCTAATGAGCTGAGTAAACTCAGCTGATTTAATTCCCAAAATTAAACCCGGATTGGTACAGAACTGACCACAGCCTAAAACAACCGAATCTGCCAAGTCCTGTGCAATTTTTTCACCACGGGTTTTCAGGGCTTCTGGCAACATCAGCATCGGGTTAATACTGCTCATTTCAGCAAATACGGGAATTGGCTGTGGACGGGCTGCGGCCATGTCACATAAAGCGCGACCACCACGAAGTGAACCGGTAAAACCCACAGCCTGAATTAAAGGATGTTTCACTAAAGGTTCACCCACACCATTACCGTAGATCATGTTAAATACACCTTTAGGCATATTTGATTTTTCTATGGCACGCTCAATTGCCTGCGCTACAAAATCTGCTGTCGCCATATGTCCACTATGGGCTTTCACCACTACAGAGCAACCTGCGGCGAGTGCCGAAGCAGTGTCACCACCCGCAGTTGAGAATGCTAAAGGAAAGTTGCTTGCCCCAAAGACTGCCACAGGGCCAACACCGATTTTAATCTGACGCAGGTCTGGGCGAGGTAAAGGCTGACGCTCAGGTAAAGCGGTATCAATACGAGCACCTAAAAAATCACCACGGCGCAACACTTTGGCAAACAAACGCATTTGCCCACTGGTACGACCACGTTCGCCTTGCAAACGTGCAAGTGGCAAAGCAGTTTCCTGTGAGACGATTTCAAGGAAATCTGTACCCAAAGCATCGAGCTCATCGGCAATATTTTCTAAAAAAGTAGCACGCTGTTCAGTAGACGTATGACGATAAGTCTTAAACGCTTGACTTGCAGCTTCACAGGCTTGATTCACCTCTTGCTCAGTTGCATGGTGAAACTCATAAGGTAGAGCCTCGCCAGTCGTAGCATGAATACTTTTTAATAAGGTTGTACCTTGTGCGCTGCGTGAACCGCCAATAAAGTTGTGTCC
>NZ_AMJN01000044.1:0-1162 GCF_000302435.1 Acinetobacter sp. TG2027
CATACGTGAAGATAGAATTGAACAAGCCACTAACGCACCTGTAGTCATTTCACCTTCCATCACGGCAAAACATCCTACCAACACCACAATTGCATAGGTTAACCCCTGAAGCATTTGAGTCCATGCCATTAAGGTACCGACAATTTTACGCTGTCTCATTCCGATATCGGCTGAAACTTCGTTCATGTGGTTCCACTGGTTCTGAAAGCGAGACTCAGCACGTAATAACTTAATGTCTTCAATGCCCTGCACCGCTTCAACAAGAATGGCGTTACGGATTGAAGATTCTCTCATGCCCTCTTGTGCGAGTTGCGCTAACTTCTTCTGTGCCAGAATACCCGGCAAAAGCATAAGCGGTACAACCAGCAGCATCACCCAAAACAGTTTCCCCCCAATAATCGCAAAAATAATCAGGAACAGGAAAAAGAATGGGAAATCGGCAATTGCACTAATGGTGGTTGAAGTCACCAGCTCACGAACACCTTCGAGCTCACGAATCTGGGAAATAAAACTACCGGTAGATTTTGAACGGTCTTTATTTTTGATGCGTAAGGCATGACCAAATACACGATCAGATACCCGCAAGTCAGCACGTTTACCAATAATATCGGATAAGTACACCCGTGATATACGTAAAGTAAACTCAAAAATAGCAGCAATGAGCACACCACCTGCCAACACCCATAAAGTCGGAATAGACTGTGAAGGTACAACACGGTCATAGACTTGCATTGAGAAAATAATGGTTGCCAGTGCCAATACGTTGGCAATCAGTGAGGCAAACATAATATCAACGTAGCGTTTCCAGTCTCTTAAAACAATCGACCAGAACCAGCTTGCTTCGTATGGTTTGATATATTCGTCAATACGCGCATCGGGAATAGACGTTTCAGGACGTAGAATGTAGACATTCTTAATTGTTGTTTTTAAGACATCTAAGCTTAAATTTTGGGAAAGACCGTGATCTCCACTAAACTGGATACTGACATTTCCTTGAGTATCGGCCTTATCAATTACACCAACTTGTCCGTCATTAAACTCGACCATGATGGGTAAACGCCATGGGTTAAGTAAATCTAATGAAAAAGGTACTTTACGTAAATTGAGTCCAACCTGACGGGTCATTAACTGCAAAACATCATCAAGGTTTTGATTTTGGTTC
>NZ_AMJN01000045.1:0-10902 GCF_000302435.1 Acinetobacter sp. TG2027
TAACTGTCCAACTTTATGGGGTCAGATCATCCTACCGCTACGGGAGGGAACGAGATGCACACAAGACTATTCCTCAGAAGAAATAATCCTGATGTGGTCGAAAAAAGCGGTCCGCGACGACCGACTGGCAATGTGGCCAGCAGGCGAAGAATAATATTCAGACCTCTTTCAGTCAAGCACACAAAATGACATTTGCTTTAAAATAGATCATTAAAAAGTAAGGATAAATAATTAAAATTTATTGTTAAATTGGGGTTTATAAAATGGTTATCAATCAAAGTTCTAACGAGGTCTTAAAAGATACGACTTGCAAAAAATTATCTATGATAATATTTTAGAGTAATTACTCTAAAATGAGAGCTAATCATGAAAACTAAAAGAATTGGTTCATATCACTGGATGCAAGCTACAAATGGTCAGCTCAGCTTCAAACAGAAAGTTAAGTTAATGCAAAAAATTATGCTGCCAAGTGTTATGGCCTCTATAAAAATAAATTACTTTCGGTTCAAAACTTCTAGCGATTTTGATATCGATCAGATCGTGATACCAGATACTCAAATGGTTAAAGTCGCGCTTGATGAACTAGAGGCTAAAGCAGATATATCTATCTATAATCATTCATGGCGCACCTATTTCTGGGGGGCTGCCCTAGGCAATATACAAAAGCAGCAATTTGATCATGAGTCACTTTTAATAGCCTCACTTTTTCATGATATTGGCTTAACTGAGCAACATATTCATAGTAAAGGTTGTAACTGCTTTACCTATGAGAGTGCTAAACAATTTGAGCTAAAGGCTAAAGAACATAGCTTTGATGAGAATAAAAGTGGAGTTATTAAAGATGCTATCTGCTTACATATGAACGGCTATATAGATCACTCTGACCCAGCAGAAATTACGCTATTACAGCAAGGTGCATCCTGTGATGTGATTAGTGACGGTCTATATAGACTCCCCGTCTCTTTTAGAAATGAAATTTTAGAAAAATATCCTAGAAAACAATTTAATAAAGAATTTATTGAGCTTGTTAATTTAGAAAGTAAGAATGTACCAAATTCTCGAACTAGTTTATTAAGTAGTCTTGGTTTACCGCTCATAATTAAGTCAAATTTATTTAAAGAGTGAATTTAATTAGAGCTATTAATCGTACAAAACCTATTAAGACTCAGCTTGAAATTTCAGTTAACAACTGTTTAATAGTGCTTCGGCTGACTATGTCTTACTATAGCTGAAAGATATAAGCATGAAGGCCTCTGTTGCAATGAATGACTCAGTGAAGTGGTTAGAAACTTTAAATAAAATTACTGGTATTGCTCAAACAGGTTTACATTATTCAAAAGATGTTTATGACAAAGAACGTTATGAACAACTCTTAGGGCACATTGAGTATTTATTAGAATTAAAAGAAATCAAAACAGAAAATTTTATTAATAACGTGCTCCAAGATGTAGGTTATGCCACCCCAAAACTAGATGTCAGAGCAGTTGTTTTTAAAGAAAATAAATTATTATTAGCAAAAGAAATTGGAGATGGGCGATGGTCTGTTCCGGGTGGATGGGCTGACGTAGGTTACTCAGCATCGGAAAATGCTGAAAAAGAGGTTCTAGAAGAGACAGGTTTACGAGTTAAGGCCATTAAATTATTAGCTTTAACTGATAGAACCAAGCACCCACACCCTCCCATGTTTTTACATGTGTATAAGGCTTTCTTCTGGTGTGAAATTATTGATGGTGAACTGACACCAAGTATTGAAACACCCGAAGTTGGATTCTTTAGTAGAGATGAGTTACCACCTATTTCTACAGCACGGGTAACAGAAGAACAAATACAGCAATTTTTTGATTATTTAGAGTCAGTACCAGACGTTACTAAGTTTGATTAGTTAAAAAAATCAATGAAAAGAGAAATATCTATTATTGATAAAAAACTATTAGTTATTTAACTCTAGAATGTTCTTCTGAAGTAAGCCTAAGCTGGTTTAATAAATTGGAATGGAATATTTTTTGGCTAAGCTCAGGCTATAATATTAGACATGCTCTATTATTTTATCTAATTCACATATGAAGAACGCATTTTCTGACAGCAACCAAATTAGACAAGTGTCTAGTTTCCCTGAACTTGTAAATACAAAGTTTCAAGGAGAGACAAATGCGATTTGCTGGCACAGAAATTTGGTGGGCGACTTTAGAGAAATTGTGAATAATCTTCAGTTAAAAGAAAATATTACAGAAGTTTCTATTGAAGACCTTTTAGCGCTACAACTTTCAGAAAAAGGTAATCTTGCAAGGACAACTATTTTAGAAGATATCGAGCTATTAACTGATTTTGGTGCATCACCTGTACTTAATTTGCTTAAAAACTATGAACGCGATGAAGAACTAGATTTCATTTCAACCGATGTATATTCATTCCATGTTGATCGCTCCCCCATTGAAACCGATACATTCTTATGTACCTATCATGGCGCTGCTAGCGATATTGTGCCCAATGATCAAGTTGAACAAAAAGTTTTAATTCCAGAAATTAGAGAAAAGCTCAAAGAATTACATGATGGCTCTGATGCTGAATTTGAAGCTTTTTTGGCAGAGTATTTTTTTGATTTGCATTATCAGCCTAAACCCGATGCTCAACCTGTAAATTTAGGCACGGGACATATTTGGCGTTTAGCAGTAGATCATCCAACTCAAAAGGTTTTACCTTGTGTTCACCGAGCACCTGTTGAAAAAGATGGCGAGTATCGATTGCTGTTGATTTGTTAAATATATTGCCACTCCATGACGGGAATGGCTTGAAATCATTTTTATCCAAGAAAACTGGCTTAACTAATCTCTTAAGATATTCCGAAAACGGATCAAATAAATTCGGATATCTACCAAAGCAAAAATAATGAAAAATATGATTTAAAGTAGTTGACCCTCACGTAACGTAAGCCCCTAGCATAAAACACGCCTAAGGAAGAAGGAGCTAAAAAGATGCTGTTAAAAGTTGGTGAATTGGCTAAGCAAACAGGACTTACTGTCCGTGCTCTTCATCACTATGACGATATCGGTTTACTTCAGCCTTCGGTCCGTTCCGATGCAGGTTATCGACTATACACCCGCAAAGACATTACTCGTTTGCATCAGATTCAAGCATTACGAGGACTGGGAATGTCGTTAGCCGAAATCCATACGGTTCTTGAAGACCCCAATCTTGCGCTTTTACCGATTATTGATCAGCAGATTCAAGCAATTGATCAAAGGCTGACAGAGCAAAAGAAATTGCGAAATCAGCTCAGCAAACTTAAATCTCAGATCATAAGGGGTGAAGAGCTTGGTTTGGAGGATTGGCTAAAAACACTGGAGCTTATCGCGATGTTTGACAAATACTTTACAAAAGAAGAGCTTGAAAAACTGACTTTCTTACAAGCAGGCACTAAAAGCCACCAAGAATGGCAAGAGTTAACTCAAGCAGCAAATGCACTATTTAATGCTGGTGAACCATCTAACAGTGAAGCAGCTCAAGACCTAGCTCGAAAGTGGATGAAAACTCTTGAGCACAATACGCGAGCTAACCCAGAATGGTTAGTTAAACTAAATGCCATAAACTCAGCCGAACCTGAATTTCAGGAAAAATTAGGCGTAAAGCCAGAAGTTGTTGAGTTTTTACTTAAAGCTTTTTCTGAGAGTAAGCTGAGTATTTTTGCCCGTTATTTATCTGACGATGAGTTTATTTTTCTAAAAGAGAATTATATTCGTGAGATGAAAAAATGGCCTCAATTATTGGTTGATATTGAAAAATTGATTGATGCCGAGGTCACACCAGATAGTGATGGAGCAAAGCGTTCGGCACAACAATGGCTCTCTATGCTACAAGGCTATGCTGGCAAAAACCCAAGTACTCAAGAGAAAATCCGTACAGCAATGCAAAGTGAACCAAGCCTTGCTGACGGTACTTGGCTCAAACCAGTGACTCTACAATTTCTGGAAAAAGCAGTAGCAGCATTAATGCGTGGTGCTTAGTTCTATCAAAACAACTGGCTACACCATATTTTGGTGTAGCTTTTTAAAATATTCTATTCTGCCCTAAAAACAGTTTTTTGATAAATTAGTTTTGATATTTATGATTATTTTTGTTTTCAAAATTAATATATAACATTCACACGAACCCAATCTTCATACTTGGTCGCCTGAACATTCGTAGTTGATATGATCGCTCCATGAATAGGAATATTTTCTTTCATTCCTGTCGCGATTCGTGAACGTATTTTATCCGCCACCCCTCCCCAAATTTGAGTATGGCCCGCATCTTGATACAGTACATATGCAACAGATGCTGGGCTGTTAGTAGATTTAAGTTCAAAGTTATTGTCAGAGGTTACAGCCAATTGATAGGGTGTATTTTTGCTGCATTGCACAGTTACATCCGTTCTTGCAGTAGGAACTGGCTGAGCACGTTCAACCGAACCAAAATCTAAGTTTCCTTGTGTGGAAACTTCACAAGTTTCTAAAATGGTTAAACTGACCCTCAATGATGTAGATGCATTTCCTGCATCTGCACTATTTAACGTCAACATTCCCATCAGAGAAAATAAAGCATGTCTAATGACTTTCATTTCTTCTCTCCTTAACTTTTTGTTCTAATGTCTATTCATCTTTATATTGTGTTTTTTCTGTTCCTATTAAAGAAACAGCTTTCAGGATTGTTTAGTTATAAGACTTAATATTGCACAGTGTCAATCTATACTAATCACATGATTTGCATATTATTTTTATTATTTGTGATGAGTTACACGCAATCTAATTAATTTAAAAAGTAGTGGATGTTTTTTATTTCTCCTAAGCGTAAATTTTGTCATTATTTATCAAACTGTATGCAGTTTACTCACCCTACTACTTCTAAAAATTATCAGTAATTTATAATCTGCTTTTAAACCTTGCTTAATCATTCTGTCCATTCTCGCAATTGCATAAAAAAACCGATCAAAATAATATCCAAACAAATAGATTATAACTTTGCATATTATTTAGCTTATAGATTTAATACTAAGAAAATTGTGAAGTTAAATTTAAAATGAAGAATTCTGGCCTTTGAAACCATTTATTTTTAATTCGAGAAAACATTGATATGAAAAAATATTTATTATTAATTTTATTCAGCTTTTATTCGGTTCATTCATTTGCTTCGGACAAATTACATGGCAGTGTTTGGAAAACCATTGATGATGCAACCAATCAACCTAGAGCGCTGGTAAGATTTAGCCAAGATAAAAATGGCAACCTCTCTGCAAACATCGAAAAAATACTTGTTCCAAGTGAGGCTAACAAATGTACGATGTGTGAAGGTACCTACAAAAACAAATCTTTGATTGGCTTAACCATCGTCAAAAATTTAAAAAGTGTCGGTCAAAATAAATATGATAAAGGTTCTATCCTCGACCCACAGTCTGATAAAACCTATCGCTTTAGCTTAACAGTATCCCCAGATGGCGAAAAACTTACCGCGCGTGGATATATTGGTATCTCTGCAATTGGTCGAAATCAAACGTGGTATCGAGTTAAATAGCTTATGAAGTAACAGTAACCAACTCTTTGTAACTACTTACCGATCATAATTACAGTCAGTATGTGCATGATGGATGTAATAGTTTTTATGATCGGTACTTAGCTTGAATCATCAGCATAATAATGACGAGTAGCGAAGGTATTGCTGCAATCACGAATAAATGGGTAATGACCAGAAATTGAGAAAGGTAGCCACCAAATAGCGGCCCAATGACCGAACCCAAACGGGCAATTCCGATACTCCAGCCCACTCCTGTAGTACGAAGTGAAACTGGGTAATAACTGGCAGACAGTGCATTAATGGCAGGTTGCCCACCAACAATGGCAAAGCCAGCAATAAAAATGATAATAAATAATAAAACAATATGGCTAACCGCATAGCCAATTAAAGCAACACTCATCACTGCAACCAAAAAAACAGGAATTAATACTTTATAGAATCCTGTCTTATCGATTTTAAGGCCCATCACCACACTACCAATCGTACCGCCTAATTGTAGAGTGGAACAGATCATCAATGCCTGATTTAGTGAGAGCCCTGATTCTTTAGCCAAAGTCGGTAACCAGTTTGCCAGAAAATATAGACTGATCATGTTTAAAATACTGATGATCCAGATGGAATAGGTAAAAAACGCGCGCTGATTTTTAAATAACTGAAGCGGCGACTTTTTAACCTCAACTTCAGTGTTATTGATGATTTTTATTTCTGAATTAAATGTTAATGCGGGATAAAACTTCTTTAACCAAAATAAAATCTTAGGATTATTTTTATTATCTTCACTCAAAAAATATAAAGATTCTGGCATCTTAAAGTATGTGATAAAGAAAATAATTAAAGGAACAATACCGCCAAAATAGAAAATTGCCTGCCAGCCTCCCCAAGGAACTAGTAAGGCGGATATACCGCCCCCTAACATTGCCCCTACCGTATAGCCACAAGAAATGACCATCATGGTAAAAATACGAGATTTGAATGGAACAATTTCGGAGCTATAAGCCATAACATTTGGCATGATCCCTCCTAAAAAAATTCCTGTAACAAAGCGGATTGCAGTCAATTGCTCAATATTGCCTACATGTGGCGTCACCAGCATCAATACCGAGAACATAAAAGTTGAGATCAGTAAGATGGGACGGCGGCCAAAACGATCAGAGAGTGAACTTAATAAAAATGATCCGACAAATAAACCAAACAAACTGGCGCTAAACACAATCCCTAGCATGGATTTTTGAACGCCCCATTCTTCTATAATCATTGGGGCTGCGTAAGCCATAGACTGGATGTCATAGCCATCCATAATCATCAGTAATAAACAGGTGATCAGAATAAATTTTTGATAGCGTCCAACTTTCTGCTGATTGATCAAATCACTTAATGCAACTTCTTTCATGGTATTCCCTTCTCCATGACATGCTTTAAATTAATTCATTTTAATTATGCAATACGTAATCAATTTACGATTAACGTAAAATAAAATAGCAATAATATACCAATAAAGTCAAAATATTATTTTTTTACAATATAAACAAAAAGTTAGATCGGAAGATTTGATTATGTCGCAGTAATGAACTCACCTTATTGCACGGGGTCTATGGTCTGCTCATCTAACAAAAAACAAGCAAACCAAACATTCTATTATTTAAATTATTTTTAGATTCAAACAGATGATTAAAGAAACAATCGAAAATCTTTTCCCTCTCGTCCACCTGATCTGAGCTTAAGAGCTAAATCACTCCCCCTCAATCAACATTCTTCTTTTCAGCAGAAGATCCATTACTTGATGGTTTAGAAGAGCCCAAAGCCATACTTGAGAATACGCCATCGCGATAAATCCATGCATGTAATAACGCAGCAGACAGATGACCAATAACCACAGCAAATAATAACCAAGCCAAAATTCCGTGTAGAGTACGGAACCAAGCGTAAAGCGTAGAGTTAGTAGGTGCTATAGGTGGAAGGTCCCAACCCGGAAATAGAGTTACAGGCCAATTACCTGCTGATAGCGTAGCCCATCCGAGCAATGGCAAACTAAACATCAAAATATAAAGCAGCCAATGTGATGCATGGGCCATAAATGCCTGCCAGCGCGGTACAGTCGGTGGCAAAGGTGGAATTGGAAAATAGAGTCGATTTATTAATCTAATGATGACCAATAATAAGATTGCGATTCCTAAAGGACGATGGATATCGATTAACCACGGACGCCAAGTGATTGAGGTTGTCATTCCCACACCAATAAATAGCATGGCCAAAATCGCTACCGCCATAAGCCAATGTAGAATTCGAGCAGTCAAATTAAAATGGCGTGGAGCATTATTGTTAGATTTGTTTTGCATGGCTGATCTCTCCTATTTGCCCACGGCATCCGTTGCTTTGCCAAATCCAATTTCACGTAAGCGAGCATTGTAAGACTGTGAATAGATACTTGCTCGAGCGGCAAGTACCGGATCATCTGATAACTCAATTCCCGGTGGAACTAGTGTTGGGTCAAAGTTGATATCACGGCAAACGCCATTTACCTGTTCAGTTACATTTTTGACTTCCAATGTTCCTGCTATCACTTCTTTGCGTTCTTTTGGCCAAGGTTGAGATGGGTCATTCACTGGGTCTCCCGGCTCGGCAAGTTGCAAAACTAAATCCCAATATAGCGGCCCTTCAGCCAAACGTTTTTTGATGTCTTTAAATAAGAAATCATGGCCAGCTTGATCACGTTGTTCTTTGGTCAGACTAATGAATTTTGAATGAGGACGCATAGACCAACGCACTGGCTGTTCTTGTCCATTGGCGGCCCGCAATATAAATGCATTTACGACATAAAATTCTGCGCCAGTGAAACTACCAGTTAATGGCATCTTTGCCTTTTGTTCAATAGACTTACGCGCTTCTGGATATTCTTTTAGAAAAGCCTCAACAAGGGCTGGATCAGGTTTGCCAGTAGATGGAACTGGTTTAAATGCTTTTTGCTGCGCCAAAAAACCTTCAGCATTTCGCGTAGGGAAATAGGGAAAGTTGTTTAATTTCATGCGCCATTGTGAATGATCAGCTGCGGAAAGTAATAAAGCCATACTCACTGTTGCTGTAGAATTATCTGCTGCATGCGGGTTACCACTTCCAATAGAAAATCGACCAATTGCTGGTATATCAGACTTGGCAAATACCGTGGCTTTAGAGAGTGCCGCTGCAGAACCATTACTGTGGTAAGTGCCATCAAAACAAATACCCTTACCGTGTGCACGTCGATATCCGGGATCAAAGTTATTTAATGAGTCGCCCAAAAAAGTTTTGCTTGTGGTGCGATGCCCAAATAGACCGGCGACCCAAGCAAATGCCAATATTAAAGAGCCCGCGATTACAGCAATACCCACGAATCGCAGCCAATACTTCTTTAGAGTTTTAAAATTCAAATTATTCATTCTTCATCCTGTGTAAATTGTATGGCTGCATCCCTAAAAAAGAGTTTGATCATGTCAAAAGAGACTTACTTACATTGATGGAATCACGTTCAAAATTAGCTGAGTAAATAAAATCCCGAAAGTTCTGGATCCAATAGAGATAAGCCTTAATATAATATTTATTTCTGGGCCATATAAGGTACGCACCCACTTACGGGTCCTCATCATCTTTTACAGCTGATAATCATTTTTAGATTTTTAACATAAACAAGCAACTGTCCCTATAAACAGTTGCTTGAGATTTTTCATTTATAAATAATAATTAGCGCTTCTCATCATGAAGTAGCCAAACCTTTTTCATTTTTTTTATAATCGTCAGAATCAAAATAGCTCCTAATCATATTGGCACTTTCTTCTGACTTTCTTTTTTCTTCTTCTAAATCAACTTTAACTTCTTGTCTGGCTTCATATTCAGCAGGAACCAAGCTAGTAAGTGGTGGAAGCTTAGGTCTGCCTCCAACTGTAATTCTTTCTATAAAGCTGGCTAACCACATAATGTATTCAAGCTTATTTTTATATTTGGGCATTAAACTGATATCTAACTTAACTAAGCACTGATCGGGCGGTTTGTTTAAACACGCTTCGAAATCAAAGTAATTATTTTTTAGTTTACATGAAGAACCCTTGAGCTCTTTTCTTATCGCACTCACTAAGTTATTGAGCTGCTCAATAGTGCTTTCAGAAAATAAATTCTTTTTCTCGAATTCTTCGTAAACCTTTTCGGCGATAGCTATAAATTTTGTCATCCCTATTTCCCTTTTATTATAGGCATTCTTATATCTTTTGCCTTTTAAGGAATTATGATGAATTAATCATTACAAAATGTAAGGGATTTTGGTTATTAAGTAATTAATATGAAACTTTTGCAATCTGTTACGGAAACCGTCCGCAGGGATAAAAATTAATGGCTAATAGACCACAAAGAATAAAGATTTATTAGCCTCTGTTAGACATAAATTGTATAAAGATCTATCACTTTCTCCCTCTCATCTGTCTGGCCTGTGCTTAAAAGCTGAATAATTGTGCCTTCAATCATATATAAAAATAGCTTGGCGTCCTGAAAAGTCGCATCTTTCTTGATTGCTCTAAGCTGGCTATAGATTTCATTAATAAGCCACGTTCTATATCTCACCGCGGTTTGATAAGCTTTTGGATAAGTCAGTTTTGTTTCAAACATGGCTTTAAACAATAAATAGTACAGTCCCTCTAAATCGGTATGTAAAAGATAAAGTTTCTTAAGTTTTTCCTTCACGCTTAAGCCTTGGTCGTATTCAACAATTGAAACCACTTTTTCTTTTAGACGTTCTTTTTGTACGATCAGGCAGATTTCAATAAACCGCTCTTTTGAATGAAAAAAGTTATAAAAGGTCGCTTTGGTAATTTTTGACTCTTTAACAATTCTGTCGACCCCAACCGTATGAAAGCCGTGATGCTGAAATAAATCAATCGACGTATTAATAACTTGAATAGCACGTGTTGAGAGAACTAACTTTGGCATAGTTTTACCGTTATAAAAATTCTTGTTGTATATAAATGAGATAAAAAACCTGTGCCCTTTCTGGGAGAAAAAAAGGCACAGCAAAGCCATAAAGACTGTGCTTGGCACATCTCAAGTTTTATTGTTGAGTAAGTTTTTTGGTCGTGACGATTTAAAGCTTGAAAACCTTAGGGCGATCAAACTGCTTTAAACGTTTAAGCTGTGTCGTAATAGCTTATGGCAAGGGCCGCCAAGAAATAATGGATGTGCAAAGCCAACTCCTTTTTATTGGGAGTTCTGCCAGACATTAAATTTATGGTGGCAGAACGAAAGAGGGTTAGCAGACTGGTGAAAGATATAACCAGCACACCCGAAGGTGTCCCTCTCCCGTCCTGAACTGCACCCCATAAGTTAGACTTTTAAAACTTA
>NZ_AMJN01000046.1:0-6744 GCF_000302435.1 Acinetobacter sp. TG2027
CACAATTCCCCTGAACGGCTTTTTTTGGTTACTTCTACGGTAGAACATATAGACGGTTTTTAGTAATCAAAGAAAAAAATTTCAAATCAAACCTTGCAGTTTGGCTGCTTCATATTTAGCAATTAATTCGCGTTCACGTTGAGTGGTCATAAAATCTGAATCGGCTTGCTGAAGTTGCTGTTTTTGCTGCTGCTGAGGTTGCTGTTCTTGAGCGAAATAATTAAACGGTCGATCGCCATCTTCCATCAATTTTATGCAATCAGACTGGCTTACATCATGCAGAATCGTACCTTGTTGGGTATAAGCCACATATCTACCTTTTTGCTTCATACACCCTGAAAAAACAGGCTTGGCTGTAACTTCATATTGGATTTGAGTAGTGTCAATTTCATAAGGTCGATTAGGATTGTATTTAACTGCAATCGTCTCCATTCTGACGTCATTTTTAGCCTGTAGCTCGGCATTACGTTTTTCAGGATTCTTTAGATCGGCATATTGCTCTGGAGTAAGACCAGCTAAATAAGCGTCACGTTCTGCTTGTTCTGCTAAGGTCATTTGTGGCTGATCTGTGGCTTTGGCAGTAACTTCTTTATCATTCATGTGAAGATATTTAGACGCAACCGGATAACCAATCCAAACAGCAAAACCGATGATACCTGCAACCATGGCAACACCCTTAATTAACTTAGGGGGAACCTTGAATTTATGGGTATCTAATACAGTCGATTCATACCATTCGAAAACCTCTTTATTAGGTCTATAAATCGTAGTGGTACAGCCATTTTTAAATGTAGCTTTCTGGAAGTCGTCTGGATCGGATTCAACAAAGCCCCAAGAGCGCTTAGCAGCAAATGGAACATTACCATTTCTAACCAGATGAATATGCTCAGAAGTAAGGCGTCTAACATGCGTATGAATAAACATAGGATGCTGAGTAACAATAAAAATATCCTTACCCTCATGACGATGTTTTTCTAACAAAGTCATCCAAGTTGGTAAGTCTTCTGTTTTACAGTTAGTCGGCACATCACGAGTAAATTCCTGCACCTCATCAATGAAAATAACTGATGTTTCTGGTGTATCTACCCAATCCTTAAAGTGATCAAGAACCTGATAAGGAAAAGGTATAGCAGGTTTAAGTCCCCGAACATTACATAAATAAATTGGACGTCCCTCACTAGACATCTTGTTAGCAAGTTCCATCATCATTGCAGTCTTGTAAGAACCAGGCTGCGCTGTAATTAGTTTAATAGCCATAAAATCAACCCGTATTAATACCGAATGCACGAATAGCTACAGACATTAGTTTTAAGCTAAAACATGCAGCTGATGCAGAAAGAATAATGTTCACGCACTGGATGAAATCTAAGTACTGAATTACTTCAGCAGCAGTACCTCCAACAGTTGAAAGCTCTGTGGCTTTCTCAACAATCTTTTGCTGCATTTCATCAACAAAAGGTTTAACCGTACTGGATAAAAACAAGTAGATAACGCCAGCCGTGGCAGTCCCCAAAATTAACTTTGCAAATATTTTAAAAACTGCATATCTAAATAGAACCTTCAGTAATGCAGCAACAATAGCCCCAATAAACAACGGCATTAGATAGCCCTCACGGTTGAGTCAAGCATCTTAAAAGCAACCATCAAAGTGCAGAGATGAAGAAGTATTTTTACTAGTGCTAACAAGTCACACCATTGAGAAATGGGAACAGTTAAAGAACCATAAATAGGAACCGTAACTGTAAAGTCCTGAACACAAGCAGAATTAGAAAACGTCAATTTATTAGATAATGCCTGCAAAGAACCTGCTGCATCTGATTGAGCATTAAGAGAACGTGGATCATCCGAAGCATCGCCAATCTTTTCATACTGTGAAGTATCAAAATCTGATGGATCAGTCTTCATCATGTCTTTAAAGTCAGTCGTTTGTTTCTCAATAGCATTAACTACTGGAGTAACGTCCGTAGCAGAACCACCACCGCCTACAGGTTTATTATTAATTGCATTAATAACATCATTTAACTTGCTGTTAGTGGAATTAGTATTAGCATCAACAGCACCCTTAACCGCATTTGTAGCAGCCGTATTTGCGTCTACAGCCGTTTTAGTAGAGTTAGTATTAGCATCGACCGCAGATTTAACTTTATCGCCATTTGCATTAACAGCAGCCGTTGTTTGAGTAACAGAAGTATTAATTGTATCGAGCTTCTGATTTGTTATACCCAATGTTCGTGAAACATTATTAACTGAGTTAACAATCTCATCTTTAACCCAAGTCAATTTAGTATTGACTGCATTAACTGCATCAAGAATGGACCTTAAAATCGTACTACTTTCAGGTGGTAATGCAGGTGGTGGAGAAGACGCAGGTGGAGGATTATTGGGATCAATTGGAGGTTCTGAAGCTGAAGGCGGTTGATCAATAGGATCCATTGGAGGTGGATTACTATTTTTTACACAGATTTGTTTACCATTAAAATTACCCGGAACATAGTTAGAGCCACAACCAGTAGGCGGCATATCACAATAAGTAGCATTATTTGAACAACCTGTTTTTATAGGTGGTGGTGGCGTACCTTCTGGGCAATAAATAGAACCATCTGCTAAACGGTTACAACCATCATCAGGTGGTTGATAACATCCCCCGTACGGGTCTTTAGGGTCACATGATGATTTGGAAAATTCAGGTGTACAAGATGGGCTAGGAATTTCACTTACAGAACGCAAAGTAATATTTTGATAGTTACCAGTCGAAATAACTAATGGATTTTGTTTATCTTGTGCATCATAAACACAATATGTACCATCGCCATTTTGTTTACACACTCTTAATGGAATAGGTGTATTCGGTTCAAAATAAGTAGGTATTGGATAACCCGAAGCAGGACATTTAACAGGAGGAACCGTATCATTTGTATAAACGTTAAAATCCCACGGTCCCCCATGATTATTAGCTGCATAAACTAAGCATAAATAAAGCTGATCACTTCGCTTAGTCAATGTATGTGAATAAGTAGTATTTTGGTTCGGATAAGAAGAAGAAACATAAGCCTGAGCTAAAGAACAAACAGCATCAGCAGTAGAACCAGTTTTTATAGTGCCATTAACATTAGCTTCCCAAGTAACAGCAAAAGCTGAACTAGAACATATCGTTATGATTATGAAAATTAAATATTTAAAAAACTTCATAAAAGCCCCCAACTTTTTAAATATTTAATTCTTGTAAGATGGGGGTATTTCTACCCCCTGAGCCATTAGCTAAAGAAAGCAGCTTTAACCCATTTGAATACAACAGCAACACCCGCAAGACCGAGTAATGCAGCGCCAACAGCAGTAATCGCAGCAGTACCATCCGTTGTTAAAGTTGCAACTGGAGCAGCAACATCAACAGCAGCGTTAGCATTAGTAATAAGCGCAGCCCCAACAGCAGCACCCACCCCAAAACGTTGAACATTAGCTAGTGTTAAAACACCACGTTTTTGATTTTCCATAACAATCTCCAAGGGTTAAAAACCCATTAGTCTAAGAACGATTTTAAAAACATAGCTGAGACCGAATAGAACTGCGAAAGCAGCAAAAAGACCGATCACCAAATCCATGTTTAAATACCCAATACATGTCGTCTGGTCCGAACCATAAATCAAACAAGCCAACATAATTGAATTCCTTTACTTCCGTTTTTTATAGTAGAGATATAAGCCCACTGGATGAGCTATAACCCCTACCACGAAGAAATACCAAACTGCATAGATGACCATTAGAGACATCCCCAATAAATAGGATTGTCGGCTTGCGATTAACGCCCCCAAAAGCCGACAAATTCTTTTTATTTACACTTATAAAAATGGATGCAGTAACTAGAATGTTTTGTAAACTTTTTACCGCACTTCTTGCATGTATAAACATATTCTGTCATAGTTAAAATACACGTAAGTTGTTGATTTTTAACATATTATACATTATACGAACAATCGTATAATTCCATGTTAAGCCATTGATTCTATTGTGTTTTCTTAGGTACTGGCTTAACACTAAACACCTGCATTTGTGCACCAAACTTAGTCTGTTGCTCTGTAAATTCGATTTCTACTTCCTGTGCGTTATCGGCACATTCTTCAAGAATCGCTTGAATCTGTTCGACTGGCATCATTCCCGGCATTGCAGTTAAGTTGTATTTAACTGGAGACAAAACTGTCGTAGATAAAAATGCGCGTTCTTTACCATCTTTCTCAGAACGGTAAACGGTTGGAAAAATTGTGCGTTTATTAAATGAAACTTGCATGGTCAAAGCCTCCTCAGGCAACTAGATGTAACCCATGTTTGGGTGTGTATTGTGAAACTGGTTGAACGTAATCTTGTGGTGCTTGCTCAGACATCTTGAGTTCAAACAAACGAACAAATGGAATAACTTTCCCGTTAGGATTCTTAGCAAGATTCTGTAAATGACCTTTAGAAATCTCACATAATTCCAATGCTTTAAGCGCATCATAAAAAGTACGTTCGTTATAAAGTTCTTTAGTAGCTTTCAAGCCGATCTGGCGAATCAATGAATAAAACTTCATTGCGTTATTCGCTTTGGTATAACTAGGTTTACCTGTCTTTGTATAAGTCACTAATTTGGACTTAAATAAATCTAGGATTTCTCCATCATTCGAAAAATTCATGTGTTTACCCTTCAATGTGTTTAAGATCGGGTCAAAAGCTACGTGCCAGAGGCGTAGCAATAATTCTGGCTGTTCATGTTGCAGCTTAATAAGCTGAAATAAATTAGATGGATAACCATTCTTGGTTAAATAGGTTTTACAAATACGAGCTTCTAAACGTAAAACAGCATTAGCAAATGGCAATGCATTGTTCATAGCAATAACAAGCGATTTAGAGCGCATACAGCCCTTGTCTGCTTGCTTCTGTAACTTATGTAATTGGCTTTTTACTTCTTCAAATTTGCCATAAGCTTTAGGACGAACGGTTGCACCGTCATTACCCCAAGTAATGTAATTCTCATATTTAATTTGTCTTGCTTTACGATGACCCGAAGCCAAGTTAGCCATGTAATCCAAAGTTGGTTGAACCATATTCTGATGTGGCAATCTAAATAAATAAGTCGTATCTAGATGTAAAACCTCAGTATTCTCCAAATCCAAAATTGGGGCTAACTGGGGAAAGGCTTCGAGTAACATGCCAAGCATATGATCAGAGCCAAGTTCTATAGACTCAAAACCATAAACATTGTGACCTTGTAACAATTTCAATGGAGATGCCTTGATCTCAACATAAGGCGTTCTATTGATTGTATGAGTGTAAAACTTCATAGCCATGTCAGTGTAATCACTAGGAAGAGCCTCGAAAGGATGATAAAGCTCCCCTGTCGTTGTTGTTCCATCATCCAATTTACCGACATGACGAGTAGCAGCAGGAATACCAAAATCGCGAATATCACCAGTAAACCAGTGGTTATTCTCAAGGCTACGTACATGCGTAGGTATGATTGGAATCGCTAACCGCAGAAAATCGAGCATAGTTATTACTCTGATTTTATAGTTATTAGAATTTGTTGTTTGTTCATGAAATTCCCCAATTTAAACATGTATACAAATAACATCGAAGTAAATTTAATACAAAAACACATGTATAGCAAGCACAAATAACATGTAAATAAGTATTATTGCATACATGTAATTGGCAATAGTTAGATCAAAAAAATGGCGATCACTGTAAGACTGAATGACAGAGAGCAAGAATTGCTCAGAAAGAAGTGTGTTGAATTAAACAAAGCACTAATCAACAAAGGCTTAATGCCAATTAAAGACAGTGAACTAGTACACATAATTCTAGATCAGTGTATTGAAGCGGCTGAATTAAGTAATAGTGGAAAGGTTCTAGTAAGAGAGCCAAAAAACCAAGACAATGATTAAAATATAATCAAAATAACGACTTGTTGCGAAACTTTCTCAATAAATTGTAAGTATATGAATTATTTAAGGAATAAGTCGTATTTCAAAAAACTTTCCGCAGTCAGGCACACTATTAGATAGTAGTGTGCCCTACTCTCAAAATCTCCCAGAAAGGTCAGGCGCGACGAGTCGCTGCCCGCCCTTTCCTATCCTTCAAATTCGCATAATGAGCATTGATGTTAAATGCCATGCGAGTGCAGAAATATGGTCGCATCATTGACAAAAAACCCCGCTAGCGCGGGGTCTTTAGTCAACGAACATGGCAAGTAACATAATGCGGCTATTATGCGAACTCTCAGCCCTCTAAACACTGGTCCAAATGTTCATCAAATTCTTCTTTTAAAATTAAGTTGCTACAGGTAGAGCAAAAGGTGTATTTGGTTTCTATTTTCTTCAATATCTGATTATCGTTAGAACAACCTGAGAAAAGAATAGAAGTATAAATATCCGTTAATTCACCCAATGTAAAATCAATTAGACCAGCTGTCGGGTTGTAAATATCATAAGTTTTAAGTGTCATATTTTGCCAATCCTTCAAAAATCACAAGTGTTGATTTTATTCATTTTTTTCACTCCCGGATTAAACCTCGAGAGAGACCAGCAATGTAATAAAATGCCAATCAAAAATCTATTGTAAAGTCTTTTGTTCCGTAACCATGCCACACTTTTAGATGTCTCATCAACTGGCCAAACTGGAGTGTACGGCCACAGTATGAGCATTGCGTGTAACTCGAGGTTTGATCACGTAAAAACCCGTAGACTACGCCTTGTGACCGAGTTGGATCGGTCA
>NZ_AMJN01000047.1:0-168479 GCF_000302435.1 Acinetobacter sp. TG2027
GATCTGATCGAGCACATCCAGATACACAGAATTCACTTTAGATTTAGCGGCTTCTTCTGCATAACTCGCCATTTTTACTTGGGAAGAAACTGCCCCACCTTGATAAAACTGACTGGTGGCTTCAAGCATGATGGAACTATATAAACCGTCGTCTTCATCATTGTTTGGGTTTTTTCCATTAATGGCCTGACTCACCGAGCCTTTCACTGCCAAAGTTGGATAACGTGTTAAACGGGTCTGTTCCTTTTGAGCTTTAGCCACTTCAATGCCCGCTTGTGCCGCGATCATTTTTGGAATGGTATTAAACTCAGGCTCGCCATATAAATCAGATACTTTCACCAAATCATCTGAAATAATCCAACCTGTACGTGAAACATCACCACCCAACAATGTTCTTAAATGTTGTTGGTACTGACGTAATAAAGATTGCTGTGCAATCAAGCCGGACTGTGCAGCTTGTAAATAAGACTGGGCTTGGATCGGGTCAGCCTGACTGCTAATACCAGCGTTTGCACGTAAATTAGCGATTTCCTGAATTCGCTGAATACCCGCAATTTGCTGCTCGGCAATTTTATTTAATTGGAGATAGCGCTGAATGTTGATAATCGACTGAGCCACATCAAGTGCAATATCGTCAATGCTGACCAACACATTCGCCTGTTCGACTTGGAGTTTGGCCTTCTCAACCGATACACCTGATTTGACTTTACCAAAATCATAAAGCATTTGAGTTGCGTTTAAAGTCAATAACTGCCGACCACGCTCGCCACTACTCAAGTCCCCTGTGGTAATACCACCTGAAATTTGAGGATAATAACCTGCCTTTGCAACATCAATACCAGCATTTTGGCCAGCTAAAGTTGAAATGGCTTGGGAAATATCAGGGTTACGCTGGATGGCGATTTTCACCGCTTCCTGCAGAGTCATTTTCCTTGATGGCAAATTTGAATAAGATGAAGCTGCTCTATCATTGAGTTGAACAGTCGGAAACTCCTGCACTCTTGAACGATCTAGCCTAAAATTACTCAACTCTTGCATCTTAGCGACTTTAAATTCATCACTACTTTTAGGGGCAAAAAGTTGTGATAAGTTGTCTTTTAATGTGTGATATTGCTCACTTGGTTTAGCGGCATATATCACCATAGGTACATGCAGTGAAGTTAAAAGCATCAACCCTTTCAGGAAAGCTGGCTTTTTACATGTCCTTTTTACTCTTCTCTGGTTATATCCAATCATGCTTGTCTTGTTGATCTTGTTTGTTATCGTTTAAAAGCTTTTACATTCTACATATTTTTTTGCATAAAGAAGCATAAATGCAGGAATAATTCACACATTATTTTTTCATCAAGTGAACCGTGTAATTTATTGTTTTTTAATAATTAAATATAAAAAAGCTAAAAAGAAGCATTGACCTCTTTTTAGCCAAATAGATTAACTTTTTTATTTAAACTGTAAAATCGTCACCTAAGTAGACTTTACGTACCTGTTCGTTATCCAGAATTTCTTGTGGAGTGCCTTCGGCAATTACCGCACCTTCGCTCACAATATATGCACGTTCACAGATCGCCAAAGTTTCACGTACGTTATGGTCTGTGATAAGCACACCAATACCACGATCTTTTAAGGTCTGGATAATATCTTTAATATCACCCACCGAAATTGGATCGACACCGGCAAACGGTTCATCAAGTAACATAAACTTAGGATCAGCAGCCAATGCACGTGCAATTTCAGCACGGCGACGCTCACCACCAGACACACTCATTCCCAATGAATCTTTAATATGACTGATTTTAAAGTCATTCAACAATTCAGTAAGACGTTGTTGGCGCTGTTGTTTATTTAAATCTTTGCGTGTTTCTAAAATAGACATAATATTTTCAGCAATGGTCAGCTTTCTAAAGATAGAAGCTTCTTGCGGAAGATATCCGATTCCTTTACGTGCCCGTTCATGCATTGCCAAATCGGACATATCAAGATCATCAAGGTGAATTTCACCTTTGTCCATACGCACTAGCCCAACAACCATATAGAAGCTTGTTGTTTTTCCTGCGCCGTTAGGGCCAAGCAAACCAACAATCTGTCCACTTTGCATACTAAAAGATACGTCTTTGACGACCCAACGTTTACTATAGTTTTTTGCTAAGTGCTTAATACACAAAGTTTGGGGTTGAAGAGCTTGTTGCATTAGTCACGCGCTCCTGGGAAACTTTTTGAAGTTGATGGCGGAATAATAATTTGAACGCGGTTTGATGATGAACCTTGAGCTTCAACATCGCCTTTGTTCATACTATATTTCAATGAGTTACCACGGATGCTTGAACCATCTTGATATAGATATGCACCACCAGTCAAAGTAATAATGCCTGTATCTGCATTATAAACAATGGTTTGACCCTCGCCTCGTGCAACGCCCTTGTCAGCACTGATTTGCTGTTGGAATTTAGACGGTCTACCTTTGGCAGTAATCGTTTGAATTTCACGTTTAGAGTTTAGCGTAGCAACAATTGAGTCGGCTTGAAGCTTCATCGTACCTTGCTCAATCACGACGTTACCCGTATAAGTCGTTAAACCCGTTTTCTCATTATAAGTTGCACGGTCTGCCACTAACGAAATTTGTTGATTACGGTCAGACGGTAACGCAAAAGTCGAAGCAGATGATAAAGCAACGAATGTAATTACCGCAGCTTGTTTTAGGAAAGCTGAAGAACGTTTTAAATTAAGACTTTGGTGCATACTTTCCTCGAATATTAAAAAATTCGTACTGACCATTATTCAAATTAGCTTTTAACCCTTTGCTGACAAACTCGGCTTGCGGAGATTGAACAACCACTTGGTGATCTGTTTCAATTTCTCTGGTTTTTGGATATCCAGTTAACTCATCAGTTTGGAATTCAATCTTCCCTTGTGGTGCCAGTTTAGTTGCGACCACATCACCCGATAAAATAACTTTACGGTTATCATCGTAGCCATTTGCCTGTTTTGCAAAGAACGTCGCATCAACTTTGCCATCTTTATACATCGAGGCATTAAGTTGATCCAACTTTGATGTTTTTTGTTGCATATCCTGTTCAAGCTGACGAACTTCAGCACGAATATACAAATTGCCTTGATCATCAGTTTGAGTCAAATGGACGCCCTGCGCTGAATATGTCATATTCTTCGCAGAACCAATGTCTAGTTTTTTTGCCTTGCCACTATAGTAGTAGTAACCACCACTTATAGCAGCAACCACTACAGCAACAATTGATAAAACTCTGGTATCCATGAGCAGGAATAGCCTACCTTTTTAAGTAATCTTATTATTAATGCGGTACTGCAAGATATTTTTCAAGAAGTTCTTGGTAAATGCCTTTTGCGATCAGCAACATATCACAGACTTCACGTACAGCACCACGCCCACCCATCGATTGCGTAACCAAATGCGCACGGCGACGCACTTCTTCGTGACCATTTGGCACAGTAACACTCATACCTGCGATTGCAAAAGCAGATAAATCAGGCCAATCATCGCCCATATATAAGCAATCAGACGGCAAAATATTAAACTGCGCACATGCTTCACGAAGTGTTGAGCCTTTGTCTTCACGCCCTTGAAAGACCAGATCTACACCTAAATCAGACATACGTTTTTCAACAATATTACTTTTTCTGCCTGTAATAATGATGACTTTCATGCCGGCTTGCTGTGCAAGCTTCATTCCTAAACCATCACGAATATCGAATGATTTAATTTCATCGCCACTATTGGTTAAGGTTACGAAGCCATCACTCAAAATACCATCAACATCCAGAACCAATGCCTGTAAATGACGTGCTTGTTCTAACAATGCATAAGATGCCATTGATTAATTTACCCCTGCCTGAATAAGGTCATGCATACTAATTACGCCAATCACTTTGTTTTGGTCATCTACCACCACAAACTGACTAATTTTTTTCAGGTTAAGCTGTTGTAGAGCTTCTACCGCACGTGCTTCTTGAGAAATCGTTGATGGTTTTTTTGTCATCACTTCTGAAACAGGCAAATTCACATCGAAACCTTGCTGTTTATCAATTAAACGGCGCAAGTCACCATCGGTGAAAATACCAAGTAAATGTTCTTGTTCATCTACAATTGTCGTCAAGCCTAAACGTTTATTAGAAATTTCATAAAGTACTTGATTCATTGGTGTATCTGGTGAAACTTTTGGCAGTTCATCGCCTGTATGCATCAGATGTTTTACATGTAAAAGTAAGCGTTTACCCAACGCACCTGCTGGATGCGAACGAGCAAAATCATCTGCAGTAAAACCACGCGCTTCAAGTAAAGCAACAGCCAGTGCATCACCCAATACTAAAGTTGCTGTAGTACTCGACGTAGGTGCTAAACCTAATGGACATGCCTCGTCAGATTCGCCTAAAGTTAAAGCGATGTCAGCATTTTGCGGCATTGGGCCTTTATCATCACGGCTAATGGTAATAAGAGGAACGCCAAGATGTTTGATGAGTGGCATCAACATCATGATTTCATCACTTTTTCCAGAGTTGGAAATCGCAATTAAAACATCACCACGAACCAGCATACCCAAATCGCCATGTCCAGCTTCGCCTGGATGCATAAAGAAAGATGGAGTACCAGTTGAGGCGAAAGTTGCAGCCATTTTACGGCCAATATGCCCTGACTTACCCATGCCAGTGATCACAACACGACCTTTACACTGTAACAATATTTCACAAGCTCGGTTAAAACTGTCACCAATTTGTGTTGCTAACACGTCTAAGGCTTGTTGCTCAATACGCAATGTTGCTAATGCGCTGCTTTGGAAATCTGTAGGATTGGGCATACGAGTTTGACTCAAAATAATTGATCTGATCTCTTGTGAAGATCGGTGATTTTAATCAAAAGATTTGGGGGCATTCTAACATAACTCAATCATCTACACGTTTTTAAATGTATAAGATTTCACAAGCTTATAAAATTCTTGCATAAACCTTTGTGAAAAATGATGCATCAGTTATGATGTAACACTGTTTTTGTTGAGTGTTTGAAAACCCTTATGCAACCGTTTGTTTTATATAACTCTGAGCAACGAAAAAAAGTTGAATTTGTACCTCGCAAAGAAGGTCACATCGATATGTACGTCTGCGGTATGACCGTTTACGACTACTGTCATATCGGGCATGCTCGAGTTATGGTTGCATTTGACTACATTATTCGTTTCTTGCGTAGTCAGGGCTGGAATGTTCGCTACATTCGCAACATTACCGACATTGACGACAAAATCATCAAACGTGCGAATGAGAATGGTGAAACAATCCAACAACTCACTACTCGTTTCATCGATGCAATGAATGAAGATGCAGCGAACCTAGGCTGTTTAGCTCCTGATGAAGCACCTAAAGCAACGGAATATATCGACCAGATGCAAAATATGATTGGCAATCTGGTGAATAAAGGCGCTGCGTACCCTGCTTCAAACGGCGATGTTTATTTTGAAGTCACCAAATTTGAAAAATATGGTCGCCTCTCTGGTCGTAAGCTTGATGATATGCAAGCTGGCGCAAGTGAGCGTGTTGATGTAGAAGTTGAAAAGAAACATCCTTTTGACTTTGTACTTTGGAAACATGCAAAAGAAAACGAACCATCTTGGGCATCTCCTTGGGGTAATGGCCGTCCGGGTTGGCACATTGAATGTTCTGCAATGTCGACTTGCTGCCTAGGCAATCACTTTGACATTCATGGTGGTGGTTCAGATTTAATGTTCCCGCACCATGAAAATGAAATTGCGCAAAGTGAAGCTTCGACTGGCGAGCAATATGTAAACTATTGGATGCATGTTGGCTTCATTAACGTTGATGGTGAAAAGATGTCTAAGTCTTTAGGTAACTTCTTTACGATTCGTGACGTGATGGAGAAATTCCACCCTGAAGTGATCCGCTACTTTATTGTGTCTTCACACTATCGTAGTCCTGTGAACTTCTCTGATGTAGCACTTAAAGAAGCAAAAACTTCTTTAACTCGCTTCTATCATTCATTTAAAGCTTACCAACAAGTGTACGGTCAAACGACAACTGAAACGCTTGATCAAAGCTTTATTGAACGTTTTAACAACGCAATGTGTGATGACTTCAATACTGCTGAAGCAATGGCTGTATTGTTTGAACTGAACAAAGAGTTAAACCGTGCTGTAAAAGAAGAGCAAGCTGACCAAGCGACTGTGCTTTATTCGACATTACGTCATCTCACTAACATTTTAGGTTTGGTACAACACAATGTAGACGATTTCTTAAAATCAGATATTGGACAAGAAGCGCTTGCTTTGTCTGATGCTGAAATTGAAGATTTTATTCAACAACGTGTAGATGCGAAAAAAGCAAAAGACTTTGCGAAAGCAGATGGTATTCGCCAGTCTCTACTCGACCAAGGTGTGGTACTTGAAGATACACGTCAAGGTACAGTTTGGCGTCGTGCTGATTAAACGTTCAATTAGATCACAAGAGTGTTGACACTTTAATGAAACACTCTATAATGTGCTCACATTGCGGGAATAGCTCAGTTGGTAGAGCATAACCTTGCCAAGGTTGGGGTCGCGAGTTCGAGTCTCGTTTCCCGCTCCAAAATTTAAAAACCACTTAATTCTAAAGAATTAGGTGGTTTTTTATTGCCTATTAGTTAGCTAAAAAAGTCAGATTCCTTCCACCTCTTCTTATAATTATCTTTAATCAAATTTAACGGGCTGCATTCTTTCAACAAAGGACAAGATGGTAAGCATCTTTACGATCCTAAATATAGCTAAAAGTATCCTTGAAAAATCTAATATTCAAAGATAGCAAGGGTGGTCGAGACGGAAGAGTTAAGACGGAGGTACACTTCCCTAACAAATTAATTGTTTGGGGATGATCCTCCTCAATTAATATCAAAGTGTATTTAACTCACATATAGGTGTGAACTTGGATATTTATAAAAAAATGATTTGTTCCGCTATTAATATACTTTTGGTCGCTTGTCAGCCACAAGAATCGAGGATCGGAAATAACCATGTGAAAATACCTAGTTATCAATCTAATGGCGTTTTTGCCTCTGCACGATTAAGGGGACCGTTACAGCTAAAACAAGAATGTCTATATATAGATGATATTCTAATTATTTTCCCTGAAGGATATGCAGAATGGGATGCTAAAAATCAAACTTTAACTTATAAAGATAAGAAAATTGCTTTAGGTGAAGAATTAGATTTAGCTGGTGGTTTTGGTAGGTTTGAGCGAGATAGTCAGCGAATTAAAAATTTAAGCCCTTTATGTGATCATACGACTATTTGGATTGCTGGATAACATAGGGATTTATTAAAAGTGCATTTCATAAATTGGGATGCGCTTTTTCTTTTATGTTGTAATTGTTAAAATATTTACTTATCAAATCGCTTAATATCTCAGCTTTAATAGTTAAGCTCATACATTTTGTATGATACTCTCTATTCTTAAAGAAAACTAAATTTACATTATAAAATTTATTTACAAATTAAAAATTAACTTAATAATCTAATATCAGCTTGTCATTCCTAATTATTTTAATAAGCACATAAAAATAAATAAAAAACTTATTAAAAGTAAAAGCGATGACATGAGAGCAAAGAAATTCTCAGTAATATTTTAATACATCATTATTTTTAAATTTTACCAAGGGAACAATCAATATGAAATTTTCAAAAATCGGTTTAGCAAGTATGATTTTTATAAGCCAATACGCATTGGCTGAAGTTAACTCTCCCAAAGATGCAAGTCCAATTACTAAGAAGTATCAAGAAGATTTTAAAAAAGATCTTAAATTTTCAGATAACCAAGATTTTATTGATGCCACACGAGGACTCATTGCATCGTTTCCCAACGGTAAAATTGTTGATAAAGCTGGTAAGGTGGTATGGGATTTAAAATCTTATGAATTTATTAATAACAAAGAAGCCCCACCGACTGTAAATCCGAGCCTTTGGCGCCAAGAACAATTAAATAATATAGCTGGATTGTTTAAAGTAAGTGATGGGATATATCAAGTACGTGGTCTTGATCTGTCAAACATGACGATTATTGAAGGACAAAGCGGATTAATTATTGTCGACCCTTTGATTTCTTCAGAAACAGCTGCTGCTGCTTTAAAGCTTTATCATGACAATATTAGTAAAAAACCTATAAAAGCCGTAATTTATTCACACTCACATGTTGACCACTACGGAGGCGTTAAAGGTATTGTTAATGAGACAGATGTTAAAGCCGGTAAAGTTAAAATTTACGCGCCCAAAGGTTTTTTAGAACACGCTGTATCAGAAAATGTCTATGCTGGCACTGCAATGAGTCGACGAGCTCAATATATGTATGATGCTCTTTTACCTAAGAATGAAAAAGGTCAAGTTGGAGCTGGGTTAGGAAAAACTACTTCTCGTGGTACCGTCGGCTTAATTGCACCAACTGATATTATCGGTGCTCAAAATAATGAATTTGAAAGTGTTGTAATAGATGGATTGAATATTGAATTTCAGTTGACACCAGGTACTGAAGCCCCTGCTGAAATGAATATGTACATTCCTAAATACAAAGCTTTAGGAGCAGCAGAAAATGCAACGCATACCATGCATAATATTCTAACTATACGCGGCGCAGAGGTTCGTAATCCTAAAATTTGGTCAACATACCTTGACAAAACCATCCAACAATATGCGAATAAAACAGATGTGTTATTTGCACAGCATCATTGGCCAACTTGGGGTAAACAACAAATTATCAGCCTTTTATCTGATCAAAGAGATATGTATCAATATATCAATGACCAGACTCTTCGTCTGATTAATTTAGGTTACACACCTGTTGAAATTTCTGAGCAACTCAACTCTCTCCCACCTGCTCTTGCAAAGAAATGGTATAACCGTGGTTACTACGGGACTATGAGCCATAATGTTCGTGCTGTTTATCAGCGTTATATGGGTTTTTATGATGGTAACCCCGCTAACTTAAATCCTTTACCTCCTATTGAAGAAGCTCGCCGTTATATAGAAATGATGGGAGGAGAAAAAGCTGTAATTCAACAGGCCAAAAAAGCATTTGACCGAGGTGAATACCGCTGGGTAGCCACTTTAATGAAACATGTTGTTTTTGCTAATCCTAATTCTAATGAAGGTAAGGTGCTGCTTGCAGACAGTCTGGAACAAATGGGATATCAAGCAGAAGCAGGAACATGGCGCAATGCAATGTTAATGGGTGCTCAAGAATTACGTAATGGGGTACCTTCACCAACATCAAGTACCGCTTCAGCAGATACAATTAAAGCTCTGACAGTAGATATGTTCTTTGATTATCTCGGTATCCGGCTTAATGGACCAAAAGCTGCCAAAGCTGAAGATGCAAGAATGAATTGGGTATTTACTGACACCCATGAAAATCATCTGGTAACAGTTCGCACGGGAGCACTTACACACCGAAAAGTCCCAGAGCCAGTATCAGATGTAGATACTACAATCACACTGAGCCGAGAAACTCTAAATAATATTACTCTTGGTCAAAAAACTTTTAATACTGCTATCCAAGATGGTTCTATCAAAATTCAAGGAAAAGAAAGTGCTGTAACAAACTTATTTAGCAATCTCGATTCGTTCCCCGTGATGTTCAATATCGTTACACCATAAAGGGGGAATTATAAGATGAGAAGATGGATACAGATAAAGCCAAAGTATTTACTAATGATTGCTTATCCTATGATGAATTTGGCATATGCGGATGGTGCTCGTGATTGGGAAAATGTACCCATTAACACTAATATTCTTTTTGGATATTACACCTATTCAAATTCTGAAGTTTCAGTTGATCCAGCTCTTCCAATAGATGGTTTGTCAATTGATGCACATTTCCCAATTATTAGATATGCCAGAACATTTGATTTAAATGGTCAAGTTGGAGGATTACAGCTTGTAGCCCCTTTCGGGAGAGTTACTGGAAGAGTTGATAATACTCATCTAAAAACATCAGCTCGTGGTGTTGGAGATATTGCAGCAATCTTTGTTGCAAATATTTATGGTGCTCCAGCTCTTACTAAAAAGGAGTTTACGACTTGGACTCCCCAGCCATACCTAACAGGCTCTTTAAGTGTCACAGCGCCAACTGGTGATTACAATGGTGACGACTTACTGAATATGGGTAAAAATCGGTGGACTTTTAAACCGCAATTGTCTTATGGCTATTATCTAAATTCGGATACATTGCTAGCGATTAATACCAATATACAATTCTTTACCAATAACGACGAGTATAAGAATACAGGCACTTTGGCTCAAAAAGAACTCTTTGGGGTTGAGGCACATTTGAGTAAAATTCTTAATCCAAAATCTTGGTTAGCGATTTCAAGTTTTTACTCTTATGGAGGCGAAACTAAAGTGAATAACGAGAATCAGGGCAACAAGCAAAAGACTCTAAGAGTTGGCATAGGTGGTAACTATAATATCAATTCTGCAACAGCCCTAAGCATCAGCTTAAATCGTTCAGTTATGAAAGAAAGTTACACCCCAGATGTAACAAATTTCTCGATTAATATTAGTAGAGCTTTTTAATATTAATTAGGCTAAGAATAAATACATGTATCAGAAATTAGATACATGTATTCCTAAGCTTAAGCTAAAACACATAACCATTTCTCGCTCCAAAATTTAAAAACCACTTAATTCTAAAGAGTTAGGTGGTTTTTTATTGTCTATTGGTCAATTCAAAATTCGCATTAAAAAAAGCTTTATATTTCCATTGCAGTACCATGAAATTTGGAGTGTTATTATGCAAAAGCCGGTTAAGCGCGGAGACGCGTGGCGCATCACTGTCCGTTATTTAGGCAAACGTTTACAGCTATTCGAGATACTGCGAGTGAGTGTGAACAGTGGGCCGCTAAAAAATTATTAGAATTACAATCTTAACTGGCTAATCCTGAGTCTGAA
Source organism: Acinetobacter sp. TG2027 (assembly GCF_000302435.1). Taxonomy (NCBI): domain Bacteria; kingdom Pseudomonadati; phylum Pseudomonadota; class Gammaproteobacteria; order Moraxellales; family Moraxellaceae; genus Acinetobacter; species Acinetobacter sp. TG2027. The sequence continues at coordinate 10,947 of NZ_AMJN01000047.1, forward strand.
AAAATCCATATCTCCTTCTATGTCCTTTTTGAATAGTACTATCAAGAAGAAGGCAGAAAAATGAAGAGTACCCGCTTAATTGTTCAAATACTTAAATGCCTAAAGAAAAAAGAATAATGAAAATATAATTAATATTTTATGATTAAACCCATCATTAAGTTTTTATTGATATTGAAATTAAAAATTGGCTTAAAAGTATATTATCGCAAAGTCTCCCCCATTGAGGAGACTTTCTAAGTATTAAATGACTTAAGGATGAATTTTTTTCAATCCGTCTTCTACAGCAAATTTAGCTTCCTCCCACTGTAAACGTGAACTGCCTTTAACTTGTTCCCATTTAGTTTTCAATTTAGATTCAACCTCGGAAAAATTAATTTCTGCATTATTATCTACACGATTTTCATAACCTAAACGATAAGCCGCCCGATAATCACGATCATATTCTAGATTCTTGTCTTCAGTATAATATGGCATTTTTTTATAGTTTTCTCGCCAATAATTATCTTCTTCTTGCCAAGAATTACTATCATCTTTTTGATTATTTGTTTGAGCTATATCATTACCTGCTATTCCCCCTACTACACCACCAATAATCCCTCCAACAACAGCACCTGGAGGACCCCCAACAACACCGAATGCAGCACCTATAGCCGCTCCTCCCAAGGTTCCTGCACTTACAGCTGCCAAATCTTCTCCCCCTTCATTCATATCAGGTACATGATTGTTATTGGTCGGTGGTGAGTTTAAATCTGGACGAGCATTATCATTCGTGGATGAAGTATCTTGTATTGGTTTGCTATTTAATACATTACTATTGGAAGATGGCTCTTTTTGAATAGTATGATTACCATCTGAAATTGATTTTTTTGTATTTACCATTTTCTTACTCCCTATATTTTAAAATCTAGTGTCTTTTAAAAGAGCTAGAACATAAAAAGGATTTTTGGAATATGCCGAACAATTATTAGTATAATTTACGTTTCCGTTATTTGTGTTTTATAAGTGTCCACATTAAGTGAGGAGATGTTATTAATTAATAAAAAGTATTTCATATTTATAAAAATTCTTGTCGAGAGAGTCTTCATAATTACATCATGCTTCATCTCACAATCATTATATTTCGCTAGAATAAACATTGCCGATAACATTCCAGCTTTACCCTGATCGACAAGAAATTATGATTTTATTTATAACAATTTAAAAAACCTAGTTAATTAATACTAGGCTTTTTAAATTTATTTTTAAAAGATAATAATTGTATATTATTTCATCTTTTTAAATATATCTTCAGCTGCTTTTAGGTGTTTCGCAACGGCGTCACGTGTTTGTATGAGCATATTTTTTAATTCAGAACTTTTCGTGTTTGGTATTAACTGTTTATCAATTATTGTCAAAACTTTACGGTGAACTTTAACTTGACTCATCATATAATTTTTATCAGTATCTGATGTTATTTGATTAAGCTTACTAACAATTTTATCACTATCATTTTGCAATGATTTACTAAGATTACTGGTTTGCGAAATCAACTGTAACCGACTTGCCAACGCTTGTGCATTTTTTTCATTGGCTGAATGTTCTTTAATCATCATTTCAGCATATTTCTTAGCTTCATCCATTTTTAGTTTTGGCAATGCAGTTTTTGCCTGCTTAATTTCACCATTATTAGCTGTACTTAATATCTTGAAAATTTGATTATCAGTCAAATTTTCATGGTTTTCATTTAATATTTTAGAGTGATTCTTCCCATCATTTATAGTTTGTTGATTCGCTGCCATAATCTCAAATGCACTGAAGCTTAAAATACCACTAATTGCGATACACCTAATAATTTTCTTCGTTAAAATAGCTTTCATACCAATATCCTTTAACTTAATTCATGAGTATTTCTACCTGTGGGTAGCTTTTTCACATTTCCAATCTATATCCCTACTTGTAAATTCAAGGTTGGGATTATTTATTCATTATTTCAATCAACCATATTTATACCGCTCGTTGAATATTCTTCGCAAAGGGTAAATAGCTTATTTAAAGTAGATTATATAAATTTAATAATAAATCATGCACCTGTATCCAATCTTATTAATGTAAATATAAAATATATATAATTTTAAAAAACATTAACTTAAAAACAATTTTTATTTTTTATTTTTACGAAAATAACAATAAAGCTCGTTATATTAACTTATAGATACTAAAGCCAAAATTAAATATATTTAAAGAAAATTTAAACCAATTTAACTTATTCACACATCTATAAAAAAGCGTTCTCCTAAAGACTTTAATTCACACACTGCACACACAAACAGTGACATGCACTTTTGTAGATATCGCATGAGCTGTGCATCCTGAAATTAGAATACACAGCGAAATCAAAACCTTCATAGTGAAACGCGGTTAGCGATCTAACCATAAAAGAATTGCTCTTGGGTAGGATTTCGTTCACAGATTTCAATGTAACGTTGGCCTTGCATGATATTAAGAACTCGAACTAATACCTTCTCTCCTTCTTTACCGCGCTTAGCCAGTGTTAGTGAAGAGGTAAGTAAGAAATAAAGTTCTATCTTCCAACCTAAGCTAGCCATCTCCCCCTAACACTCACATATTTTTAGCTAATTCTTTTGTCAAACATTGTTCATGCCAAGTGGTTTGAAAATTTTCGACAGCTTTTGACTTAATGAGAGGATCTTCAAATAGCTTTGAAGAATATGCAGATTTGATAAGCTCTTGATAAAGTTGTTTGGCTTGTTGCTCTTCAAGATGATTGGCGATGTCATGTAACTCTTTAGCGGGCACTTCATGTTGTCTAGCATCCATCACGCCACTCGCTGCTTTTTTCACAGTTTCACAGTAATGAAGTTCCATTGCTTCCGATGCTGCATAACATTGCATTGAAATTGCGCTTATAAAGAGGAATATAAATCTCATAATCTCACCTTAATTTGACGCGCAAGGTTATCAACTAATCTCTGCAAATTTAAGTTAAAAAAGGTTATTTTTGTTTTCTCTTCTTTTATTTCACCTTTTGCACTTCAGTATTAGAAGCTCTCAGCACTGTTCCATCTACCGCGACTGGTACCATAAATGGAATTTGCTGACCTGTATTTTTATCAATTAACAGAGAATGGCGCTCACCATTTTCAAATAGGTTGTGCTCTCCCCATTGTCGTAAAGCCACAATCACTGGGAACAAACTCTCCCCTTTAGCGGTCAATACATATTCTTGATAAGCCGTGCCATCTGAAGCATCTTGCAGTTCAAGAACACCAGCATCCACTAACTTTTTCAGCCGGTCAGAAAGAATATTACGTGCAACGCCTAAGCTGCGCTGAAAATCTCCAAAACGGCGCATTCCATCAAAAGCATCACGCACAATAAGCAGTGACCAGCGATCCCCTATGAGATTGACGCAGCGCGCAACAGGACAAGGTTCATTTTTTATCAATGTAGAGTTCGCCATTGAGTTTCCTTACCAATCATCAGCAACAAGTTATCTAGTTGCATTTTAAAACTAGTCGATCTAACATTCAACTAGTTGCATTTTAAAACTAGATTAACTGGATTTAGGACAATGAAAGCTTCTCTTGCATCTTCAACCTCAACCACTGAAAGTGATAAACCGCTTTCAAGCATGCCTCGTGGCGTAATTTTGCTATTTGCGATTGCTAGTGGTGCAAGCGTAGCAAATGTCTATTATGCGCAGCCCTTGCTCGACATATTGGCGAGAGACTTTAACGTTAGTCATGCCTCCATTGGTGGTGTGGTGACAGCAACTCAAGTAGGTTGTGCCCTAGCTTTAATCTTTTTAGTGCCGTTGGGTGATTTGGTAAATCGGCGTCGGTTAATGACACTGCAACTACTAGCCTTAATATCAGCATTGCTTGTGGTTGCCTTTGCTCATTCTACGATTATTCTTTTGGTAGGAATGCTTGCGGTGGGTTTACTCGGTACAGCCATGACACAAGGTCTTATTGCCTATGCTGCAAGTGCTGCGACCCCATATGAGCAAGGACATGTGGTCGGTACTGCACAAAGTGGTGTGTTCATTGGTTTATTACTTGCTCGCGTATTTTCAGGGGGAATTAGTGATGTGGCGGGTTGGCGCGGCGTGTACTTCTGTGCAGCCCTCATCATGCTCATGATTGCATTGCCCCTTTGGAAACGTCTGCCTCATTTAAATATTCAACCCAGTGCCATGCGCTACCCGCAGCTTCTGGCTTCTATGCTCAAGTTACTGCGCCAAGAAAAAGTACTCCAAGTGCGCGGTGTGTTAGCTTTACTCATGTTCGCGGCATTTAATATTTTCTGGAGTGCATTGGTACTACCGTTAAGTGAGCCGCCTTACAGTTTCTCGCATACTGTAATTGGGTCTTTTGGACTCGTTGGAGTGATTGGTGCTTTGGCTGCTGCACGTGCGGGTTACTGGGCCGACCGTGGATATGCTCAGCGTACAAGCTTGGCAGCACTGTTAATATTACTGCTCGCATGGGGTCCACTTTCACTCATGGCCTACTCGCTCTGGGCACTTGTGATTGGCATCGTATTACTAGACTTAGGAGGACAAGCTCTGCATGTGACTAACCAGAGTATGATTTTTCGTACTCGTCCTGAAACGCATAGTCGGCTTGTTGGTCTATACATGCTCTTTTATGCGGTAGGTAGCGGATTGGGTGCAATCAGCACAACAGCGACTTATGCTTATGCTGGTTGGCTTGGCGTGTGTGCACTCGGCGCAGGTGTTAGCCTTCTGGCATTATTATTTTGGCGAATGACACGACATATCATGCCTCAAATCACTCATGAAAAAGATAACAATATACAAATAAATAAAATATAATAATCCAAAGTTTTATAAGCCCATGAATAAGAAAGTTTAGTCTTTAAATCTTAAGTTCGAGCGGTAATAGAATGAAATCTTCTTTAACAATCTAAAGATTGATATGCAACTTTAGACAATTACTATCAAATATATGCAAATCCCTATAGGAACAAAATTGGGTATTAATAATAAATTGCTTTACACGGTTGTATTTGCCCTTGTTGCAGGATGCCACCAGCAAGAAGCAAACGACAGTACAAATGCTGTGAAACTCCCAGCCTATCAGTACAATGGTTTCTCTGGTTCAGCACGCTTAAAAGGAAACTTAGAGTTAAAGCAAGGATGTCTTTATGTGAAAGATATACTCATTGTCTTTCCAGAACATAGCGCTCAGTGGGATGCTGAAAAAAACACTTTAAATTATAAAGGTCAGCAGATCGGCTTAGGGGGCATATTAGATATTGCTGGAGGTATTGGTAATTTTGAGCAAGACAATTTACGTATTAAGCATTTGAGCCCCATGTGTGATCATCAGAATATTTGGTTTGCTGGATAATCTTTATTGAAGAGTATGAGTAGAAAAGCCCCTATCAATTGGGACTTTTCTTGATTTAATAGAATTGTATTAAAAAATTTTCTAAATACTTAATCTAGATAATTAAACGATCCGCAACATTAACTTTATGAATAATTTTAGATTGTCGTCCCATTTTAATACTTGCCTTTAAGGGATCGAAATCAACTGGCCATGAACTAAGTAATGATTTGTCAGCAATTACTTTACCCGCTCTGACTTCAGCATGTAAATCACGTCCCACAACTTCACTGGCTGCAAAAACACCACTTAACATAGAGCCTACTGTACCTGCTCCAGTTTTTGTACTACACCCGGCTAGATACAAACCTTTAATTACTGTTTTCGTACCGGGTCTAAATAGACCAAATTGGGTAATCCTAGACTCTAAACCATACGCTGCACCACCCGAAGATAATGTATAACGTTGTTGGGTTGCTGGTGTCCCTAATTCTCTTAATTTTACCTTCGCCTTAGCTTCTGGATAAACTTGTTCAACTCTTTGTAATAAGCCATCGGTCACTATTTCTTTGATTTCCTGATAATTAGAGTGTTCACGGTATTCACCAGTTAACATCTGCTCTTCAGTAATTCCCCATAATTTTGGAGCAAAAGGTGCCAACGTTTGAACTTCTATTGCCGAATGGCCTGATGGTGCACTATGTACGTTACTCGGATCTCTTCGGGTTGAACTTTGAATATATGCGGGTTGATTTTCAGCAAAATCATTTGCCCAGTCAAAAGCGTTGCGTTTATGCGCTCTACTTAACATGCGACTATTAATGTTGGCTAAACTTAGATAAGACTTGGCCGCTTTCCAGTTTGGAATTACAAAATAATTTGAATTCGTCGTTTCAGATAAATCTAATTCAACCCCAAAATAGGCGTTGATTAAGGGCCATGACATTTTCCAGTTTTCATTTTTTTTGACTATGCTACGAGGTAAATTTTCATGCCCAACCAGATCACGATAGGTACGTTTAATATCCGCATTTGAAATGATAGCTTTAGAATGGATGATTTCCCCACCCTCAAGTTCAACACCTACTGCCTGTCCATTTTCAATAATGATCCGATCAACTTTAGTGTCAGTACGAATTTCACCGCCATGAGTTAATACTACCTCGGCAAAACCCGCCGCTAGCATTTGGCCCCCGCCTTTTGGATACCATCCACCACGTACGACATAGTGTTTAAGAAATCCTGCATATAAGGCTACAGGCATAACCAAAGAAGACGTTGCAAGAGCCCCACACTGGACAGACAATACCAAACTTAATTTTGGAGAAAGCCCACATGCAGCAAATAAACTTGGTAACGGGGCCATTACCCAAGGAGCTGCCGTTCCGCTGTCTTTAAATAATTTCAACATATCCGAAGTCGAACTGGTACTACGTCCAATATCTAATGCATCACCAATTTTCTGTACAACAGACACAAACCTTCTTAATCCTTTCTCTTCATTAGGAAACTGTTCAATCAGATTATGTAAATAGTTATCCCAACCTAGTGGAATTTTTATTTCTAAATCAGGCCCGACAATAATATCGAAAGCTTTATTATCAAGTGGTAACCATGTGATTTTATCTTCTAATCCCAGACCTCGAAGTAAATTGGGCACTTCTCCATTTTCGCCGCAGTCTCCTACGTAGTGCACGCCTACATCAAATTCCCAATTAGGTTTACGGCGAAATACATGTGAACATCCACCTAAAACACTATAACTTTCGAGTAATAAAGTTTTTTTACCTGCCGCCGCACAGTAAGCTGCGCTACTAAGACCACCTAGACCAGCGCCGATAACGATGACATCCCATTGAGCACTATTTATTTGATTATTTTGCATTGGTTACCTCAAAAGTAATTTATAGCTAGCGTCATGTGACTAAGAAGCTCGCAATCGACGAGTTTTGAAAATCCCCAAGCCTTTATCTTTAATATCCAAAATAAAAGATTTGAGTCCATTTTCATTTGGAATTGGCAAGCGTCCTCGCCCCAATCGATGTATCTGACGTGTATACCAAGTGATTTCCAACGCCCCCAAGTTATCAATAAACTTGATGCCCGTAGTTAAAGGTTTAACTTGATTTATCGTTTCAAGCCCACTTAGTAAACGCTTTGATGCCAACGGTTCAATAGCAAAAATTCGCCCAAGACCAACAAAATCTAAATCGTTATTCGAGAGAGCACTTTCGATCCCTTGTAAGCTTCTAAAGCCACCTGTCACCATAAGTGGCACTTTACTCAGCTCACGAACTTTTTTAGCAAAGTCTAAAAAGTAGGCTTCACGGGAGATTGTTGATTCTTTCGGTGTACCCAACTGCATGATCGGTTTTTCATAGGTTCCGCCAGAAATCTCGATCAAGTCAATTCCGACCTCATCTAGTGCTTGAATGGTTGCGAGTGATTCTTCTTCGGTAAAGCCGCCTCTTTGAAAGTCGGCTGAGTTCAATTTAATACTTACCGGATAGTCAGGCCCAACCCGATTTCGAATTGCTTTATAGACCTCAAGAACAAATCTACGTCGATTTTCGGCACTCCCACCCCACTGATCTGTACGGCGGTTATGGTGCGGAGAAAGGAACTGGCTAATTAAATAACCATGTGCACCATGTAACTGAACACCGCTAAAACCTGCTTTCTTGGCAATCTCAGCAGTGTTTGCATAGCGTTGAATAAGATCTTCAATTTCGTTTTGGGTCAGCTCTCTGGGTGTAGCAAAAACTGCTGCCATTTTGGGGCTGAAAGGTACAGCTGACGGTGAAACAGTTTCTTTATTTAACCCTCGAATTGCTTGTTTACCCGGATGATTGATTTGCATCCAGACTTCACTACCGCCCGATTTAGCAACCTCTGCCCATTCTTTGATTAAGGCAAAATCTTTTTCGTCTTCAATAATGACATTGCCCGGTTCACCAATTGCTTTAGAGTCAATCATCACGTTACCCGTGATCAAAACCCCAGCTCCTGATTGCGACCAAGTTCGGTATAGCTGAATCAGCTCTTTACTTGGTCGACCATCTGTATGTGCCAGCCCTTCACTTAAAGCTGATTTAATAAGTCTATTCTTTAACGTAAGGGTATTCTTCAATACAAATGGCGATGCCAGTTTTAATCCGTTTTCCATTTCTAGACCTCTAATCTTATTCTTTAGTTAAATCTCATAGCCTGTCATTTAAATTAAGAGAAATTATTTTTCTCTTTCTCAAGATAGTTACACATTAAGTTCCAAAATGGAACTTGTTAATATCATTAAAGGATAATTCCTCTGTCAGAACGGTCAAAGCTTAAAAATTAATCTTTTTGAAATAATGAGTAATATAAATATTTGAGAGTAAGAAAAATTAAAAAAAGCCCCCGTCTGGGAGCTTTTTCCAAATAGTTTATGCGCTGTTATTTACAGCTTAAAAAATTAACTTGGGTGAATTTCTGCCGTCAATCTTTGCAAATCATGACCCGAAGGTGCTTGGTAAACACGTAAACCAAACTCGGGAAGAATCGCAATTAAATGGTCAAAAATATCTGACTGAATTGCCTCATAAGAAACCCAGGCAATTGTGTTGGTAAATGCATAAATCTCTAGTGGCAAACCTTGGCTGGTCGGTTGTAACTGACGAACAATAATCGTTTGATTTTGAGCAATGCCCTTGTGCTGACGTAAGTAAAATTCAACATAAGCTCTAAATGTACCAATATTGGTTAGACGGCGCTTGTTGTAACGAGATTGATTGCTTAAATGCTTATTGAATTCTTCAATTTCAGAATTCTTTGCATTTAAGTATTGATCTAGCAATAAAAAGTCTTTGAGCTTTTGTTGCTCTTCATCACTCATGAAATGAACGCTACTTTGATCGATAAAAAGTGAACGCTTCATTCGACGGCAACCCGAATTGCTCATACCACGCCAGTTTTTAAATGTATCGGTCACGAGCTTATTGGTCGGAATGGTGGTATAGGTTTTATCAAAGTTTTGAACAGTCACGGTATGCAGTGAAATATCAATTACATCACCATCTGCATTGAGTGATGGCATTTCAATCCAGTCGCCAATGCGCACCATGTCATAAGATGCAATTTGTACACTCGCCACCAAAGACAAAATGGTGTTTTGGAAAACCAGCATTAATACCGCTGCCATTGCACCAAAACCAGCGAGTAAAGTGAACACATCCTTTTTAAGGAATGTTCCCAAAATCATGAGGCCACACACAACAAATAAAATGAGTTTAACCAGTTGTAAGTAACCTTTAATCGGCTTGTTTCTAGATTTTGGATTACGCTGATAAATAAGATTAAAGATATTTAACAGCTCGCTGACCGTAAGCGCGAGTGTAAGAAAAATGAATGCTTGTGCTGCCATCTCTACAAAAGCAATGAACTTTGGAGATAGATGAGGCACTGTTGCAATACCGTTCATAATCACAACAGCAGGAACAATATTTGCAAATTTCTTTATAACGCTATGCTGAGCAAAAATAGACTGATTTGGTGATTTGAGTTTTGTGACTAAATGACGAACGCCCCGAACAATAATGCGTTTGGCAATAAAATTTGCTATTGCAGCAAATAAAATTAAAATCGTGAGTGAAACCAACATTTCTAGCCAAGGATATTGACTTAACTCACCCCGAATATCGCGGAAAAAATTTAAAAAATCCAAACCTATACACCTTTAAAATTTCTTTTGTAGAATTTTAGGGGTTAAGAACGTTTCTCATAAGGTTTGTTTACATATGTAGTCATAAATACAACAACTAAGTTATATACCCTGCCCAAATTTACTTATGATCCGTTAATTTTAAAGCTTCATCTGCTTATGTTTCAGACCAATTATATAAACTAGATTGGGCTTATCAGTTCATTTAGAATAATGTGTTAAATGAATAATCCTGGTTTGAGTGAGTGAAATTTTCTGATTTTTTAACTTTTATTGGAACAGTCTGGTTCAGCTTATTGTTTATCTATATTGCTTGGACATTTTTTCTTAAAAGTCAGTTTCAAAGATTTTTGATTTATAAACGAGGAAAGATGACTTCTGCCGAGGTCGAATATTTTCAAGACTCATTAGCTAAGGTGCAATATCGCCCTTTATGTTATGTCAAATTGAAATTTCAAACTGAACAAGGCCAAGTCATTACTGAAAATCTAAAGGTGCTTATTGCTAAGCAAGATCACTATAAATATAAAGTCGGTAGTATTATTAATATTAAATATGACCCTAAAAACTTAAAGAATATTTCGATATTGGGCGAAGTGATGATTTAGGTCATTAGAGATTATTTAAAAAATACGAAAATCCCTGTGGGGCGCGCCCATTTAAACGACTACTTGTGGTTACTCGTACCAGATTACTCCAAGTAATATTGCAACAATGCTTGATCAATTTTTTGATTAAAGACACGTCTTCATGACATGAAATAGGCTCAAAGCCACCAACCAACAGATAGACCTCTGCACTAAAACTTAAATTTGCCCCGTGAATATGCGCGTGGTCCATCTGATCTTTATAGTGCGCTAAATATTTTTGCTGTTTCGTTATAGAGAGATGACTAAAATCGTCTAGCGTTACAGTACCGCAAATTGCATCTGTGGGTTGGTGCTGGATTTGATAGCGCAGCCAATCAGGACTCACTACGGTGTCTGCATCGGTACAGGCAATCCAAGTTACACCACACCCGATTAAATGACGGATTCCCAAATCCCTCGCCTTGCCGACACATGCATAATTGCATTCAATCCAGTTAATGTGATGGCTTTGGACAATCAACCGCGACTGGTCTGTACAGCTATCGAGTACAACAAGCACTTCTACCTCATAACCACTAATGTTATCTATGGCGACCTGAATAGATTGCAAACAGGCCGATAGATAATACTCTTCGTTATGCGCTGGAATGACGATACCTATTTTCATCTTAGTTTTTCCTGCTGTGCTAAAGAGGAAGTGTTCGCCGTCCACAGATCAATCATAAAATCTGGATCGTTTAAACTGAGGTAATGATGAAATGGGAAATGTTGCTGAAAAGCTTGATGGACTTGCTCTGCATTTAAATCAAAATCTTGAATTTCATGACGCCAGTGACAACACAGAATCTCGCCGCCATCATTTAAACTATACTTTAACTTTTCAATAAACTGATGCAATTCATCTGCCGATAAGTAATAGGCCATCTCACTAATTAAAATGAGGTCAAATTTTTGAATCGAGTAGTCTTCGGGTATTTTTCTGTTTTCAACCACAACATGCTCGAACTCTTGTAGCCGCTCGGAAGCTAAATGAACAGCACGCGCAGAGACATCTATACACAGTAACTCCTCGGCTCTTTGCGCCAAATGAAAACTTAAATGTCCATTTGAACAGCCGACTTCTAGCACCTTTAGGTAGCGGGGTTTTGTCAGCAGCGCAAGACAAATTTGTCTTTTACGAGCTTCATACCAATGAAAGTCATAGCCCCATGGGTCACTGTTATGACGATATAAATCTTCAAAGTACACGCGAGAATGAATCACTCAAATAAACCTCATAAGGCATTAAAAGACGTTTAATCGCATTTGGAGAGAGAACCGCAGCATTACCCGTAGTTTCATCTGCTTCAAGTTGGGTTTTAAACTGCAAAATTGCTTGATGTTTTTTAGTTAGCTGTTCTTCGGTTAAGCGGTAGGCTTTTGCTCGGTGCCAATCAATGCGTGGGTCTAAAGGCTCTGCCCAATGCCAAGTCCAAATTAATACGTGTAAACAGAGTAGTTGCTTAGCGGTTGCATAGGCTTGTACGGTTTTACCCACGGCTTCATGGTCTGGGTGACCATCAAATTCATAGCTACAAATTAGAATATCGTCGGCTTGAACTAACTTGTCTAAACTCTGCCACAGTTGATCGGTTTGCAAATGAATCTGACCATCTAACAAATTAAGCTCTATATGCTCGGTTGACTCTGCTACGCCTAGACAATTTAAGGCTGCCAAGCTTTCTTGCGGGCGAAGAATATTAAGCTGATCTGGAGGATATTTTGTAGATTTAGGATGACTTTGTGTGCCGTTACTGACAGCTAAAACCACTATTTTACAATTCAGCGTAATCAGTTGCTGCATTAACCCGCCACAGCCAAGCACTTCATCATCAGGATGTGGAGCGACAATCACCACTCTTTTTGAGCGAAATAACTCAAGATCTAAAGCTGCTAACGGTTGTTCTTGAAATGCCTTTAACCATTGCTCTTTGGCCGTACCCTCACCAAAAATAACGCGGTCTTCAACCAAAGGATGTTTTAAAGTTCCCATAGGCTTTGCTCCGACACACAGAGTTCTGCAATTTGTTCATAGTCAAAAGCAGCATGACTTTGCCTAATAAACACAGGCAGATCAGCCATGAGCTGAGCAAATGTCGCATCTTCACAAAAAGGACGAGCACCCAAGGCTTTCCCTACTCGCTCAATAACGCTGAGGCAGCATTGTTCTGTTTGGGCACGTAATATGCGTATTTCCCGCTCATGACTTAGCGTTGGTTTATGGTCTATGAGCTTGGCCACATATTGAAAATACTGTTTAGTGATTTCTAGCTGCTGAGCGACCTCGCCTAAATACAATTTTTTATAAGGATTCGGATTTGCCTGACAGCTTTCTTGCAAAAAGTTAGCTAGACGCACGGCGGCACCATACCAACAGGCCGCAACACCTGCTGCGCCATGCCAAAAACCTGGGCGTTTTAAATAACTATTTGGCTGACCAATCAATTTAACAGGTGTATTTTTAAAAGTTACTTGCGCAGTCTGTGTCGCATGCATGCCTACAGCGTGCCAGTGGCTTAAATCGGTGGTAATGGATGGATGACTTAAGTCGACAATACAAAGCTGCGCCAGCCCTTGCTGATCTTTATAACTTATTAAAGCTTTTTCAATGAATTCAGCACCAGAGCACCAAGGTTTTATGCCATTACAAAGATTGTCTTTTATTCGCAATGGTGCTGTTCCACCGTCTGCTGCCCAAACTGCCCAGGTCTGGTCATCTATTTCTTGCTGATAACCCAATTCATTTAAAATGCTTAAAGCATCACAATGAGACTCAAAAAGCTTAGCTAGACTTAAATCAACTCCAGCAATCTGCGCAAAAAGTTGCCAACGTTGATAGGTTTGACCCGAAGCTGGATGAGGCAAATTTTGAGTTAAATTTACAAGCTGAAAAAGTAAATTTATACGAAGCTTACTTTTATCTTCAGCTAGGGCAGCTTCAAATTCACTCAAACTGCTCAGTATCGTCATGTTTATAGGTATTTTAATATTCATTGCAAATAATTATTTATAAGACTTAACCCAACCATAACTAAAGATTTCTGTTTAGATAAACATATAAATTGTAATAAAAAGAAAAATATTATTAGTTTTATATCTAATTATTTCATTGTTACTCAAATATCACGGTTAAGTGAACTTATAATCCGATCATGTAAGGTTTATTAAAAACTCAACATTTAATCGATTATTTAAAGTAGTTTAGTTCTTACCGTTTTTCTATTTCCAAAGAAGAGGTCTAAAATGAACACTTTAAATATTAATGATATTAAAAAACACGCAGATGTTATTGCTTCTTGTGGTACTAAAGTAGGTACTGTCGATCATCTTGATGGTGAGAACCAGTTAAAACTCACCCGGGACGAAAGTGGTCAACATCACCTTATCCCTACCGGATGGATTGGTGAAGTAAAAGAAGACCAAGTTATTCTGAATAAAAATTCAGAAGAAGTTAAAGATCAGTGGCAAGCGATCTAAACTTCTAAGCTAGCTAGTTTTAGCTAGATTAAAATAAAATAAATTTATAATTAAAAATTTAAATTATAAAAACTAAAGCTCCTTTTTATTAAGGAGCTTTTTTTATTCTCCTCATATTTAAAATAAAAAAGCTTACCCTCGTGTTGTGTTAAATATATCCAATCTTTAACAGAGCTGCTTTTATCTCTATAAACCTTTTTGAGGCTCATTTTGTCCCTTAAGCACATGGTGATCGATTTTACTTAATGCTAAAAATTGTCCATTCGCATTAAATGAACAATTATGAATAGGGTGACGTATATGATCACAGGGAATCATCAGCTTAAAGCAAGAAAGGTCCATTTCGATTTTACCGAATCATCGGTCTGTTGGATGCCGAATGATCCGCTATGCTCGCATGTCGCCAATGGCATTAACATGCTCTTACCCGCTGGTGAGTTTTGGTTTTGCCGTGTGTTTAATAAAACCCTTCCCTTGATTACCGATGAAACACTAAAACAAGAAGTGATTGGATTTGTCCGTCAAGAAGCTGCTCATGCACGTGCGCATGAAAAAGCACAAGACTTCTTACGTGAAAATGGTTACGACATTCAAGAAACACTCAACCGTGCCCATTTTGTTTTTAATATTTTGTTGGGTGACAAACCTTTAGGCATACCTTTTTTAAAAGGCGAAAAGCTTGATGAATATTGGTTACTTTTCCGAGTGGGCGTGATTGCTGCAATCGAGCACTTTACGGGAACCATTGGTCAATGGACGCTAGACAGTAAGACTTGGGACCAAGCTGACCCTGCTATGGCAGATTTGTTCCGTTGGCATTTAGCTGAAGAAGTAGAACATCGCTGTGTTGCTTATGATTTATTTGAGCACCTTTTGACAAACAAGTTTGGGTTTTATATGTCGCGCCAAGTGATTATGGCGGCGGTTTTCCCACTGTTTATTTACTTCCTTGCTGACTTTGCCCGTAGTTTAGGTAAGCAAGATTTAGAGCATGAAGATATTCAAAAATTGATGCGCCGAGGCTACTTCAAAATTATTCGTGAATTTGAAAAAACCGCGACTCGCTCAGACAACTTACCGACCATTAAATTTTTGTGGAAAGCGACGTTAAGATGGGTTTCACCAAAATTTAACCCAATTCATGAGGGAGACACCGAGCAAGCTTTAGCTTATATGGCTCGCTCGCCTGCGGTTCAATATTTTGAAGGTATGGCACAGGCTGCAAAACCTGTGTAATTGAGCTAAGCACTTAATTAAATGCTAAGAAAAGCCTCCTTTTGGGAGGCTTTCTTTCGTTTAAGAGTTATCTAGACTGACACAGATTAAAAAGAAACAATCGAACTAGCGCGCTTTCATCAATATTGTTTTTTTCAAAAAGTCGGAACATCGCCCCGTCAATCATACATAAAAACATGTAAGCGTCTTCGACTGAGGCGGTAGTTTTGACAGTTAAAAGTAGTTTATAAATTTCATTGATGAGCCAAGTTCGGTACTCAATCGTAACGCCATAGGCCTTGGGATAGACTCTTTTAATTTCAAACAATGCCTTAAAGGGTAAATGATATGGCCCTTCTAAACTCGCATGTAAAAAATAAATTTGCTTAAGTTTATCCAGCACCATGAGTTCATTGTAAGAATAGAGAATGGAAAACACTTTGTCTTTTAGCGTGTCTTTTTGGAAACTGATACACCTCTCGATTAGCCGTTCTTTTGAGTGAAAGGCATTATAAAAAGTGGCCTTGGAAACCTTGGCTTCACTAATAATTCGGTCGACACCAACTTTATGAAACCCATATTGATTAAATAAGTCTTTTGCTACGTGAAGCACTTTTAATGCTTTAAAGGAAGATTGTAAATTTGGCATAGATATACCGCTTAGAATAATTTTTTGTTGTATGTAAATGAGATAGAAATGCCGTTACTCTTAAAATGAGTGCTAAAAACAGGCATGCAAAAGCCGCACAAAATGGCGTGCTGACCTATCTCAAGTTTTATAGTTGCTGTGTTTTAGATTCTTAAGGTGTAGAAAACCTAGAGTCGATTGAACCGCTTTATAGATTGCTCGAGTGGTATGAATAGAGAGACTTTGGCAAAAGCCAATAAAGAAGAAATAGTACGCATAGCGGACTCCTAGATAAAATAGAAGTTCTACCGAATTACTGTCAAATAATTATGGTGGCAGAACGAAGATGGGTTGACAGACCAGTCATCTAGGAACCGGCACGCACAAGGCGTCCCACCTCCGTCCTACCGCTACGAAGGGGGGACGAACGAGTTCGCCACCAAAAAATTACTTTCTTGGTGCCCTAGATGGAAAACAGCCTGTCAAAGCCGACTGGCAATGTGGCCAGAAAGCAAAGGATAATCGGAGGGGTTTTAGGTGTCAATGTGCTATTGGCTAGAAAATAATTAAATAAATATTGTTTTTAATAGGATTAAAATATTTAGCTAATTTATTAAAACTCATTATTTATTAAAAATAATAATAGAACAAAAGAGGGTTAGCAGACTAATTTACCCAAAAATCAGCACATCCGAAGATGTCCCCCTTCCGTTCCGCCGCAGAGAATAATAAGAGAGATTTCAAGTGTCAATCGGATATTGGGTGGATTCTTAAATTTAATTATCTAGTTTAATTAGGGAATTATATGTGGTGATACACCGATAAAATGAATAATTAAATCCATTTTATCGGCTTGCTAGAATCAGTTTTTAAAACCTTATTTTTTATTGTTTAATATATTTTGGGAACTCTTTTAAAACCTTATGACAAAAGTGGCCCTGTGTATCCTCTTTCTTGCGCTCTTCAAATTCCTTCATACCAAACTTCATAACCTCTCTACCGTATTTTTCACCAAGGTCATGTTTAGTACATTTTGCGGCAGCATCCTTTAACTCTTCTGAATAATAGTGATAATTACAATCGAGCTGAGCGCGGCTTAAAAAACCATGTAGTTCCACTGCTTTCTCACACTGTGTTTGCTCTAGAAGATTTCTAGACTCTTGAGCAGCATAAATTGATGTTGCTAAGAATAAAGTGAAAATCGTTACTAAAAAATTACGCATTATTTCCCCGACAAAGTTATTAAAAGTATTAGTGATAATATTGCGGGCGTATTAAATAATAATTATTTATAAGTGTCTATTAATAATAAAGAAAATGGGATAACCCTCCTCTCTTTTGAATACTTAATCACCTTAATAAAATTGGGTGATTAATTTTTATCAAGTGAATGATATTAAATTTGTTTTATAACCATCTTTAATATTATTCGATTTATTCGGAAAAAGAGTTTTAGTGATATTTAATCCATTTCTAATCTACTAAAACTCTTACTCATTTCAGCGCTTTAAAATCCTAATTTCTTAAAGACAAAATAACCCACATGGCTTTCATAGCTACCGTCATTTTGAATTTTGAAATACTTCTTAACAAGGTCAGATGAACCTTCCTGCAAATAACGTAAAGTTTTGATTTGATCTTCAGGCGTTTTCATGCGTTTTACCCAACTATCAAAGTCTAACGAAAGCGTTTGTTTGTCTAGGCCGACTAAGTCAAAGCCTGCATCTTCAATAAAATAGACCCACTCTTTCACACTATAGTTTCGTACATGACTTGGATCTCGAATAGTTTCGATGGTCTGTAAAAACGTATCTAATATGGGCGAGCTAGAGCTAATAATGTCTACAAAAATAACAATACCATCAGGCTTAAGCACGCGGTTTACTTCTTTCATGGCAGTCGGAACATGTTGCCAGTGATGCGCAGAATATCGGCTAATGACCACATCAAACTGCTGATCACTAAAAGGCATGTCCTCAGCAATGCCTTGCTGCACAAAAATGTTTTTTAATTTGCGTTGGCTGGCAGCCTTAGACACGGTGTCTAACATTTCATGAGATAAATCGTAAGCAAAAACAAGGTCGGCGTGCGGAGCAACATTATAGGAAACATGCCCACCACCACAGCCTAAATCAAGGACTACAGCCTTTTCAATTTTCTGAACTTCATTAATAAATTTATTAAATTCAATGCCTTCAGAATGAGCTTGGCTATTTAAATAGTCGAGAGATTTATTTTGATATTGTTTTTGATTTATATCATGCTGGGTGATCATAACCTTGCTCCTCCTTTGTAATGGAATTACATTAAAGGAAAAGTTAGATAAAAAATAATGATTAGTTTTTCTTCAATTGATAAATAAAAGTTATTATTTAATTGAATACATAGTAAGCACAAAATTTGAAAATTCTTAAATCAAATAAATGGCTATACTGTCTTCATCTAAAAATTTTATAACACCCAAAATGCCAAATATTATTTTATTTGATTTAGATCAAACTCTACTTGACCGAAATACATCCCTTATAAAATTTGTTGAGTGGCAAGTAAACTTTTTTCAATTGGTATCACAAGAAAATAAACAAGCTTTTATAACTAGATTTATCGAATTAGATAACAATGGAAGTGTGTGGAAAGATTTTGTTTATTCTCAATTATTAGAAGATTTTAATATAAAAAACTTTAGTGTTGAGAGCCTACTTGAATCGTACATTAACGACTTTAATAAGTTTTGCCGCCCTTTTGAGAAAGTTCTAGAAACAATTCAAAATCTTTATAACAAAGGATATAAATTAGGCTTAGTTTCTAATGGTAAATCCCCCTTCCAAGAAAATAATTTTTATGCACTCGGTCTCAAAGAGTTTTTTTCTACAATTATCGTCTCAGAAGCCGTAGGTATGCGAAAACCAGATAGACAGATATTTGAGTATGCATGTAAAGAACTTGGCTGTACTCCTAATGAATGTATTTTTGTAGGAGATAATCATAAAGCCGATATTGAGGGTGCTAATAACGCAGGAATGAAAACTATATTTTTTCACCCAGATCCTTCTATCTGCTCGACTGTAGCGGATAAAAGAATTCACCATTACGACCAACTAGAAACAGCAATTAATACATTAGAGGATTTCATTCTTTAGAAAAAGGATATTTGTTCTTTTATTAAATCCGCAAAGAGCACTGTTTAGTCACCCTTACTGAAACAGTGCTCTTTGCTCCATCCCAACCTCTATCCAGAAAGGTTCGATGCATAGAAATAGTGTATGTACCTTTGACCCAAAATGTTTCCTTTATTTTTTAAAATTTTTAAACATTCACAGCATAAAAATGAAGTATATTGATTTTTATCAGAAGATTCTTCTTTGGTTTATATTTTGAACAAAACAGAATACACACTAGATCGTATAGATCGGAAAATTTTATCTGCATTACGTGGAAATGGCCGTTTAACCGTTGCTCAACTGGCCGAAGAAGTAGGTCTTTCATCTTCTCCATGCTGGACACGACTGAAACGTCTAGAAACTTTAAAAATTATTGAAGGATATACGGTAAACGTAAACCAAAAAGCGATTGGCATTCATGAAGTCTTTTTTATTGAAATTACTTTAGAGCGCCATGATGACGAAATGCTAGAAAATTTCAGTGAAGCATTAGCAGATATACCTGAAGTAGTGGAAGCGCATCTCGTCACAGGTGACTACGATTATCTGGTTAAAGTAGCAGTCAAAGATGCTGACCATTACGAACGATTTTTAAGAAAAAAACTTTATTCAATTAAAGGAATACGCCACACCCGTTCGACCTTTGCCCTACGCCCTCTCAAATCTGCTAATACAGCCGATTTAATGCTAATTGAATAAAAAGGTTAAACGCTGACAGTTAAATCTTTAATTTATTGATTTTAAAATCTTTATTAAGGAAAAGCCTAGAAAATATAACAGATGATAGCTCTGTTATATTTTTTTTAAAAAATTCTGTATCTATGATTACAGCCTTCACTTCTTCAAAATGTAATTAATCTGAATTGGAGGCATCGCCATGAACATTTTGAAGAAAAAAAATAAGGCCAGTTTTGTATTCTTTATTATTACTCTCTACTCGTTTATTGGGTTTGGCTTAGGCTTCGTTATTTGGGAATACTTTTTAAAGGCCTAGTTTGCTAAAGAATACTTAACTCACCTCAGTAATAATTTCTGAAGTGATTTCTTTACTACGATGATATGCGGCCTTCATAGCTAAACGTATATCATCAGATACATTTCCTAGCTCAAACATTCTGAGTGCTGATTCGGTAATCCCGTTAGCCAAGGTCACCTTGCCACACAGATCCGCTGGCGGGACATTACTTTTACGGACCATTTCAACTGCGCCACTAGCCGCTTGGAGTGCTAAATCTAGAGCAAATTGTTTATCAAGTCCTAAAGAAACCCCTGTCTTTATCATGCTGTCTAAAATATAGAAAAAGTAAGCCGGCCCAGAACCAGACAAAGCAATAATTGCGTCTGACTGCGTTTCAGACGGCGCCCAAAAAGTCTGACCCGTTGCAGAGTACAGCATTTCAATTAGGTCTTTATCAAGCTGGTCCATTTGCTCTGAAGCAATAAGCACATGTGTCCCCGTATGCGTCAGCACAGGCGGATTTGAAATTACACGAACAATTTTTTTCGAACCCGTAAAACGAGTCAAGTTTGCAATATCTACTCCCGCCATCATAGAAACTATAATTTTACTAGCTAACCATTTTTTTAGCGGTATAAGTGTCTCTTTTAACTGTTTAGGCTCTAGTAGTAAAACAACAATTTCAGCTTTTTTTAGTCCATTTTCTTTTTGCTTTAAAGCATTTGTATCATTAATCTTTTTCTCTTCAATGAGGTGTATTTTTTCTTTTTTAAATCCTTTTAAAACCAACCCTCCTATTAACGCTAAAGCTAGATTACTACTGCCAATAAAACAAATATTAGGTTGTACTGCACTTAACATTTAAAATGTTTTCCTTTCTTAAGAGAAGTTTATAACAACAAATATTATCTATAATTTAATTATGTATATTGAATTAATGATGACCGTCTGAATAAAGAACCCACTTTAATAAGATATATTATTAAAGTGGGTTTTGTTTTATTCGCGCAATAAATAAAACAACTTTAGATTAAGCCTAATGTATTACTATTGTTAGTAAATACCACAAAAAAATGTTAAGCTGTGTAACATATACAAGAGTATTGTAAAAAATTCTGTAACGAATTCTATTAAGCTAATATAAAAAATATCTATTACTTAATAAGAAAATCTTTAAACCAAATTAAGGCACGGAAGTGTTCTAGTTCAAACAACTAAAGAGTTTCTTTCTTATTCGCTAAAATTCTCTCGGCTTTTCTGATTGCCTGTTGTAAATCAATATCTTCGCACACCCAAAAGGTAAAAATTTTTCCAAATAGGTGGAAATGCTGTTTAACATACTGAGAGCTATTGTCTGAATAGTGCTCTTCTATCTTAAAAACATCATTATGATTTTCTATCTTTTGACCGTCTAAAATACCGCCAATACAAATATCCATTTGAGTACCATACACCTAATTACTTATATTTTAACAAAAAATTTAGAAGCACTTTTAAGAGCATATTTTTATTCTGCTTTTTATTTTGAAAGATAAGTTTAATTAAAACTTATAAAAAACCCACAAGATAGAGTGGGTTTTTAAACTCTTCTAAAGCGCTTTAGCCTTAAACATATTCTATTTAAATAATATATTCAAAACAACTCTAGTCGCTCTATGAAATTATGAATTCTGAAGAATCACAATATTTGAAGCTTGTGGGCCTTTTTTACCCTGTACTACAGTAAACTCAACACGTTGGCCTTCTAAGAGAACCTTAAAACCTTGTGTTTGAATATCGGTAAAATGAGCGAAAATATCCTTACCTTCATCAGCCGCAATAAAACCAAAACCTTTAGTTTCATTGAACCATTTTACTGTACCAGTAGAAGTAGACATATATTTATCCTAAATTTTAAAATATTATAACTTATTATTGGGGAAACCAATTTAACTAAAAAATAGACGTGAAAACTTAAATATCTGAATGAACCGAAGACTTATAAATAAAACTGCGAAATAGAAATTTATGATGACAAGAATATTTTGTTAGTTATGCTCGACTATACACACTTCAAAATCATTTGCAATCGATATTCAAAATAATTAAAGCAAGAAAAATTTTATAGTGTTGACTCAACATCTTTCATCTTGATTTCATTAAAGATCCTTTCAATTAAAAATCTAATATTCTATATTTTAATTGAAAGAAGTACTTTTAATTCTTGAGTTACTGACGCCATTAATAGAATTTCTGTTCACCAGCAGGGCGTGTTTTAAAGCGTCGATGAAACCACATGTATTGTGTAGGGGCAATGCGAATTTGGTTTTCAATAATCTTGTTTACCCTTTCAGCGTCACTGACTTCACAGCCACTCGGGAAATTTTCTAATTTAGGTTCTACTAAAACATGATATTGCGGATTACGAATATCACCACTACGGTAAAAATATAAAGGTACGGCTGCTGCTTTTGAGATATCCATTAGTCTGCGATGCGCTGTAACGGTAGCTGCCTGAATACCAAAAAATGATGCCATTACGCCTTGTTTTAAGCCAAAATCCTGATCTGGGCTATACCATATCGCATGCCCATGTTTAAGGTTTTGTATGAGTCCACGCATGTTGTCTCGAGCAATTTGGTTTTTATACACTCGCGCACGACTACGATGAATCAGAAAATCTAAAAACGGATTGTTTTGAGGTCGGTAAACCACGTCCATATTAAAGAATAAAGTACACGCCGCTCCACCTGCATCTAAAAGCGTACTGTGGGTACCTAATAAAAGTACGCCATTTTCCTGATTATTGGTTAAATTTTCTAAACCATCTATGTGAACACGGCTTTTAAACCAATTTGGGCAATACCAAGCATTTAAAGCTTCAAATACACCCGTTAAAGTATCAACAAAAACCTGTTTAGCTTTTGCCTCAATTTGCAAAGGTGTTTTTTCTGGAAAACATGCTTGTAAATTACGTAATGTGGTTTTTCTTCGAGAACTTAAAGATTTCCACGCTATTTTTGATAAAAAGTCAGCAAGGCGCCATTGAATAGCCCAAGGTAACATCGCAAATAACATTAGAATAAAAGCTAAAAACCATATACCCCAATATTTAAACGTTAAAAAGGAAAATTGAAACTCGCCAGATTTAAACTGCCGTTCATTTTTCGTCATACTATAGATTTCTTGAGGTATAGACTTAGCATACTAACATGCTCAATTTTTAACGTTGTGTGTTTATGTTGCTTTCACTTTTATAGTTTTATATGTCCTATTTATTTATACAAATCTATATTTTAAATATTTAATCTATTTAAGCCTTAAGTATACATAACCTTCTGTATACATCGATTATTTTCTCATTTAAAGTAACCGCACAATCTTGCCTCAATTGATAAATAGGATATATCAGCGTGAGCGGTCTTTTAGTATTTATAACAATAGCATTTCTTACCCTATTAAGCCCAGGACCGGGAGTTTTATTTACTGTCACAAATTCAATTAACTATGGTGTTAAAACTGCTTTGTTTGGAATAAGTGGTTTAATTATTGGTATGTTTGTAATTGCTGTAATTTCTGCCAGCGGTGTAGGACTTATTATTACCAGCAACCCTACTATTTTTACGGTTTTAAAGTTTATTGGTGCATTTTATTTAATGTATCTCGGATATAAAAACTTCACTAAAAAACTTGCAACCCAAGAGTTAATGACCAATCAACAAAAAGATAAAGCTGTAAGTAAATCTAAATTGTTTTATCAGGGCCTATTTGCATCTTTGCTTAATCCTAAAACAATCGTATTTTTTATCGCACTCTTCCCTCAATTTATTGATATCAAGAAAGAGATTTTAAATCAATTTTTAATTCTTTCTTTAACCTTTTGTTTTATTGGTTTTTTAATTCATTTAGTTTACGCAAACTTCTCTTCAATTTTTAAAGAGAAAATGTTAGCTGGAAATAATTTCACGATACTCAATAAAATTAGTGGTGCTATTTTCTTTCTACTTGCCATTTTACTTATCGCACAATAAAGCATTGCTCGACCTATTATTTGTTAAAAAGCCTTAACTCATGGTTAGGCTTTTTAACTCATTAGATCTTTAAACATGCTCTCTTCTAACGCATTTTTTAGAGTGTTACTCTGTTTAATATCCAACCGTAAAAGAAATCTTCGTATTTAAAGTTGTTCTCGGTAATTTCAATATAATGCTGCCCTTGCATAATATTTAAAATGCGCACGAATACTTTTTCTCCCTCTTTATTACGTCTATTTAAGTACGTAGCTAGTGCTTGCAAAGTTAGAGGTCCGTACTGGCCATCTACCACAAGATTTGACCAACCTTCCTTCCCCTGCTTATTCAGCAGATTTAAAGCACGTTGTAATAACGGCTTTGTAAAATTGACGCCACAATTTATAGCTGTATCCAGTAACTCTTCTGCAATAGCTGGGCTAATCGCATTAATCTGGTCAAACTGGGGTTCAAGCCAGTATTTTTGCTTATAAATAGATTTGGCGACACTTAAGGGCAAGTCTTGCATGTTGCCTTGATATCCGTTCGATCGAGCGACTGCTTCTGTAATGCCAAATTTAGTCGCATGGCCATGATCTGATGGATGGTTAACATACCTGCCTTCTCGGTTGATAACTTTTTCTAAGTATTGATCAATATTCATTTTATTCTACCTTTATATTTAAAGCTGTCTTTAGCTATTTTGAAGATCATCTTTTGCTTTTTTTAGGTCTTTGATGACCTCTACAATCGTTTTACCTTCTTGTTTATTGATGAAGTTAAATATCCATCTCACAATAGCCCAGCCCGGTAAACCACATATGAAGAAAAATCCAGATAGGGTGATCATTCCCCAAATATCGGATACCCATTCATGCAGGTTCCATTTCATAATAATGAATGAGCCGCCTGTCAGGCTTGAAACTACTGTACAGATGAGAGCAACAATCCATTCTTGTGGAGAACGAGGAAAACGCATCATCAATACAACTGCGACAACTAAGCTGACTGCCAAAGCCACCATAATTGCAATACTATAAAAATTTAAAAATGTGGCTAACCCACTGCTAGAAACTGTTTCCATGACTTTGTCCTGCGCTAAAGGGTAAAACTTGAAAACTCATCACGTTGACCAGCTTGCGGTTTTCAATGTTTATTAATCCCTTTCGTTTTCTTTATTACAGTCAATAAAAAACACTAACGCTTTAAAGCAGCGCTAAATTGCAAGACGAACTTATCCTTGACCCCATTTATTTCAGGGGTCCGAGAAAAAATGTTTGTATGCTAAAGCCTGTTAGTGTGCACCGTTTAAGGCTTGTTCAATCAACTCAATCACTGTGATTGCACCAATCGCTTTTTGCATAGAGACTTGATCATCGAATTCGAATGCGTCATCTTCAAGCTCATTTACAATCTGCTTGGCCTCCTCAAGTGCCCTTTTTATTTTTTGTACCTTATATTTGTTTACGTCTTTGGCAATTGTCGGGATATACCCTCCACGTTTTGCATTTTTAAGTTGTTTAGCTCTGTTCTGCATTGCTGTAGTCATTCACTATCTCCAACTCAATGTACTCGTTAGTAAGGCGTCTTTATCGTTTGTTATTCTTGAGGTTTTGATACATTCTTTGAGCAATATAGCTAAGCTATGGCTACAAATGTGTGTTCGAAACGTTTCATCTGGTACAACAATCATAAAGAACCAAACTATATGCAATTAAGCCACTAATTTATAAACAAATATTTCCTTTTCTAAAAATGTAAAAAAGTATTAAATTTTGTGGATTTAAGCTTTTTACACGCCTTAATTTTTTGACCAAAAAGTTCATATAAGGCTTTGCCGTATATCGGAAACTTTTGTTAGGTCTCACAATCTTTGTTAAATTCTTCATGTTCTTGATACCCTTTATCGACGAACATTAAGCCTGATCCACGGAATCGGGCTTTTTTTATTCCAATTTTTGTTTTGATAGCCTGTTTGCAAATAATAATTGAGCTATCTCCCTTTTATTCTGCTACCTCTAGAAACAAAATAAATTTAGCTTCCATCTCAAAGCTTTGATAAAGCGATAAATAGTGACTTAGGCACCACTTAAATTTTCTCTATTCATCTTGAGATATAAATGATATTATAACTATAGTTATTATTAGTCAATAACTATAGTTGTTTTACTAGATATAACTTAAGTTATATATTTGTTATAAGTTTACTGGTGTAACCATTATGGCTCTTAAAGACCGTTTAAAAGACTCTAGAATTAAAGCCAAAAAAACTCAGGCTGAAGTGGCAGAAGCTGTAAAAATGTCGCAACCTGCCTATCAGGCTTTAGAGTCAGGGAAAAATTTAAAATCCGCATTTCTTCCTTTAATTGCTCAATTTTTAGGAGTGGATGGTTATTGGTTAACGACGGGCAATACTGAAGATTCTTTTAGAGAAAGTGATGTATTTAGCCCGACTGTAGTAAGTGCAGAATCTACCGATCAATATGTCTGGATTGAAGTTGTAGAAGCTAACTTTTCTTGCGGGACAGGGGAATCTATTGAATTTCACTTTGATGCTATTAATGGAAAAATTCCATTCCCTGCTTCATTCTTTAAAGAAAAACGCGTTGCTCAAGAATGCATGCGTATTATTAAAGCTAAAGGCGATAGCATGACCGACTACATTAAAGACGGAGATTTGGTGGGTATTGATATCTCTCAAACAGAAGTCATTGATGGCGAGATTTATGCGGTTTACTTTGCTGGCGAAGGAATGATTAAACAGATTTTTAAAGAGGCAGATGGCTCTTTAATTTTGCATAGCTTAAATGAAAAATTTAGAGACCGACGTGTAACAGAAGAGAACGGTAAAAACTTTAAGGTTATGGGTCGCCAGTTTTGGCGGGCAGGCTAATTTAGTTATTAAATATAATTAAAATAATAATGCACTTATTTTTAATCACTTCAGCCTTTTTATAACTTTAATTATTTATATAACTTATAGACATAAAAAAACCTATCTCCTTTAAAAGAGATAGGTTTTCTCGCTTTATTACCATGGTTTTATCAACAATATGTATTTAAACGATAAAGTTGATTAAACCCGGCATAGAAGCTTTTACCATCTTGGTTTAACTCAATTTCTTCACCAGATTGAAGTTGAATTTTTTTACCAACTTCGACCCAACGATATCCATCGAGAGAGTTTTGTTTACGCACATGAGGAACAATCCTCACATTAATTTCGTTGCCATTTACGGCTGTGGCAATGTGCCACTCATTTACTATATTCACAATCATTCACTCATCACTGAGCTCATGTGATTTTACGGTATGTAATTAGAACGCTAGATTTAGGGTATGGACAGTTCGTCTAGAATTTAATATTTAGCTTTATATAGGGTTATTTATAAGCTAATTGCTTTTCATAATTTTCGTATTATGAAAAGTGGTACATCACAGAGCATAATATTTTTGGATGCGGGAGTCGGATTTGAACCAACGACCTTCGGGTTATGAGCCCGACGAGCTACCAGACTGCTCCACCCCGCAATTGGAAGTAAGCTTTATACGCTCATATATTTTATAAAGCAAACTTTATTTTTTAATCGGTTGTAATTATTAACAATTCTCTTTTTATTATTTTTTCATTTTAACCGTTCAGTCTAAATTCACTTATCAATTTCAATTTTTAATTCTTTAATTTGTTGTATTTATTTTAAATAGAACCCGATATTCATAGACAACAATTGCCTTGGTTGGATGGCTTTTATACTATCTAGTTTGGCCCTTTAATTTTTAGTTCGTATGTCTGAACCTCAGTTTTCCCTTAGTGAATATCTCGGCACAGTTCAGGAAGTCATACGTGTGGCTTTTGATGAGCCAGTTTGGGTAAAAGCAGAAATTCGAAATTTAAATATTAAGGGCGGTCATTACTATTTAGAACTCGCAGAAAAAGATGCAGAGACTGATAAAGTTATTGCCAGCTGTAAAGCCACGATCTGGAAATTTTCAGCGAGTAAAATTGTTTTAAAGTTCGAACGTGAAACTGGAATTGAGATTTCAAGTGATTTAAATGTACTCATCAAAATTAGAGCACGTTTTGATCCTCAATATGGATTTTCTGTCAATATTGAAGAGATTGACTCAAGCTTTACATTGGGTGAAATTGCTAAACGTTATCAGCAAATTATTGAACGACTTACTCAAGAAGGTTTAATCCATAAAAATAAACTTCTTCCCACTCCTTTTGATATTCAAAATGTTTTAGTCATTGCCCCTCAAAATGCTGCAGGCCTAGGTGATTTTAAAAAAGATGCAGATGCACTTGAGCGAAATGGGGTTTGTCATTTTGTGTATCACACCGCTACTTTTCAAGGAAACATGGCTGCAACCAGTTTGATTGAATCCTTAGGTTCAGGTTTAAGACAATGGGCCAGTACATTTAACTTTCCACCTGATTTGATTGTGATTATTCGCGGTGGTGGATCGGTGAATGATTTAGCTTATTTAAATGATTATGAACTTGCCGCCCTACTTTGCAAACGTAGTGTACCCATTTGGGTAGGCATAGGGCATGAGAAAGATCGTACTATTCTTGATGAAATTGCTCATCGCTCATTTGATACACCAAGTAAAGTGATTGCTGGTATCCGAAACCATATTGTTGAACGCGTCCAAGAAGCTGTAGATAGTCTCCAAACGATTAAGCTACTTTCTCAGCATCAAATCACAACCTATCAAAGCAAAAATGATCAACTGCTTCATCAGATTAAATCTTCGGCACAGAGTCAACTTAGCTCGGCACATCGTTTGCTTGACCAGATGAAAGAACGTATTCAGTTTAGCTCACAGCAACAAGTTAAATTCTCATTAGCCCAAATCGAATCTCTGATGAAAGAAATCCTTTTGCAAAACCCGAAACAGGTTCAAGCCAAGGGCTATGCAATTGTTAGGTCAGAAGGAAAAGCGATTCGCTCTATACATCAAATTTCAAGCCCTGCCCTTGCTATTGAGATGCAAGATGGTGTGGTTGAAGCCAACATTACACAGGTAATTCCAAATGAAGAATGAAGAGTTAACGTTTAAAGATGGTCATGACATTTTGAAGAAAAATGCCGAATTACTTGAATCTCAGGAAAGCCCGGATATCGATAATTTAATGAAAATTGTTGAAGAATCTATTACGGCTTATAAAGCGTGTAAATCACGTATTGAAGCCGTTCAACAGGCTTTAGATGAGACATTTAAAGAATAAAAAAAGCCCACTCCTACTTCTCATTGAAGGAATAGGCTTAGTGAAATCCACTTAATCCTGAAATGCAAAAATGTGGATTAGGTCACATTTTTACACAGGCATAGTCCCATAACCATTTTAGATGTTCAATATTTTAATTGTGTCTATACGTTAGTTTGGCTTAATTTTCACCATCTCTTAACTAAATGACTTCTAGTAAGACCATACGGAACACAAACTCTGCTCATGGTTATTGTTAAATTTAATTTAAAAGTTATTCCTCACTGAATGGACCAATTAACTGATAAATTTTGCCGTCTTTAGGGTTTTCATAGAGCAAATCCATATTGGGTAAAATAATATCATCATTAATTTCAATATGTTCAACACTTTTATGAAGCTCAAGCGCATGGTCATTCATGGGTCTAACTTTTGCCAAAGCAATTGATTCTTTATCAAACTGATCCTTGATAATTACTTTTAATCTTGTCATGAAAATCTCCTGAAAATTAAATTTTTTAATATAAATAAAGGGTTAAGTTTAAAATGAGCTAATCGCAGAATAGCCGATTGGCATCGCAAAAAAAGTTAAAATAAATGCAGCCGTACGTTGTAAATTACGTTGGTTTAACCAAGTTACTTTGTTTGAAATTAATACGGTTCCAAAAGCAATCCATAAAAATGCAATGGGTGTAATTAATGATAAAAAAATAGCAATATGCACAAAATAAACGTGAAGCACTTCCCATGCTGCATGTGGAAAAATAGCAGAAGCAAAGAGTAAAGCTTTAGGATTCAAAAGTGTTGCAACAAATAAAGCCTTAGGCGTAATTAGTGGGCTGTCTAATTTGATATCATTTGTTGATGTTATCCAAAGTTTAAATGCAAGGTAGAGAATAAAAGTTGCACTTATTAACTTTAATAAGGCAGGAAGCCAAGGGATAAAATGTGAAACTGACTCAAGCAAAACACCCCATGAAGTAATTGCAATGAGATAACCCATCACTTCAGCAGGAATAAGTTTAAGAGACTGCTTCACCCCTGCTTGTATTCCAGCCGAGGCTAACAATGTATTTGTTGGGCCTGGAGTCAACAAAATGGTGACCACAAGTCCAATAAACATAAATGACACCATAGGCAACGAACTCTTTAGTTATGCTAGGCGAAATATGTCAAAAAGGAATATCTATTGTCGACATAATGGTTGTAACAAGAAATATTGAATTTTATTTTTTTAATTTTAAAACAAATAATTAACTCCACCTGACTACAAATTCACTTACTATTTCAATAATTTTAAATATGCAAAATCGATCACAGAAATATAGAATAAGCGCTATTTTTTCTGCTCGCTAAATAATTAAATCAAGCTTTTTTTCACAGAAAAATAAGCCGTTATTTTTAATATTTAACCCTTATTTAGCTTATTTAATAAACGCTTTTTTCTGACTTGAAATTTGAAAAATGATCAATATATAAACAACTAGAAATCGTGATTTTACTGAATATGATGTCCCGTTCCCCATCAATTCTTTGATTGTCGCTTTCATCAAATAAATCAGATGATGGAGGATGCATGATGAATGCTTATGTTCGCCCTCATCCAGATGGTTTTAAATCTTATTTAGGTAAGAATCAGAAAACCGGACTCTACATTGTACGAGTTGGTTGGACGGTTTATGAAATGAATGGCAATGGCTCTGTGCTATACATTGTTAAGAACGAAGATACGATTCCGTTGGATGTAGAAAAGTTTAAAACTGATCGCCCCAAAATTCATGCTGCTCTTCTAAGTGAAGTTCAGTTTCAACGCAAGAAACAACTTGCGATTGATCTCCAGCAATCAAACATCCCTTCTTATGACCGTAAAGCCTACAAAAAACGGCGTGGCTTTATAGACTCTTAAGTAAAGGTTTCACTTTAAACTCATATAGAAAAAGCACCCTTAGGTGCTTTTTCTTTTAACGACCAGTTGTAATTAATACGAGCATACTCAGTATTAAAGTGCTTAATGATCGTTTGCAATGTATGTGGACTTCATGCTCAGCTCCGTGAGCAAATTGATTAACGTTTTCCATTTCGTGTGCCCTTAAAGTTCACACTGATAATTTGCACAATTTTCACACAATAAGAAATTAGCCAAAAGTATTATATCGACTCAAATTTTAAATCTAATGCTGGGCAAGTAGTTTTGAAATTTATAAATGAAGTAGCTAGATGTAACATTCTTATACGAGGTTAAACCCTATTGAGCGTTTGTAGACCTTTCATTTCAAACTCACCTACCAAAGAAATGATTTTATAAAATGAAAAGAGATAACAATATTCTGTTTTTTAATAATAGTCTTCGACAGGAGAACTTTTATGGAAACTCAACAAGAAACCAACTCTTCTTTATTTTGTAATACCTCTACCTCAATTCAAGCCTGCATTGAATGTATGATTGCCTGCAAAACATGTGCAGCAGCATGTTTGCAAGAAGAACATGTAAGTATGATGCGTGAATGTATTAAGCATTGCATGACATGTGTAGAAACCTGCCAACTTTGTACGTCTTTAGAACTAAGAAACTCTGAACTAGCAGAATCAGCTATGCAACTTTGTGCGAACGCTTGTCAACTTTGTGCAGCAGAATGCAGTAAACATGACCACGAACACTGCCAAGTTTGTGCTAAAGCATGTCTTGCTTGCGCACAAGCTTGTCTGGCATATCGTTCCTAAGTGGTATTCACAATTTTAAGCCTACGCAATCTTTAGATCGTAGGCTCATTAAAATTTTTAAATAACTATAGATTAGGTATTTTTTATTTAAGCTGATTACAATTTTTACTTTTTTTACAGGCATAAAAAAAACCCGCATCTTGGGGAAAATGCAGGCTCTTAGATCTCCCACAACGACCATGAGTTCATTATTAAACTTGAACTTTAAACCGTTAACCAAATGTACCCTTAATAAAAACAAATTGCAATACAGAAAAGTCTGTATATTTGAAATATTTTATTATTTTTACATTACTTTTTCATAAATAGTTTAAAAGTATAAGATATTTCCAAATAAGAAATATCTTTTTTACAGGCATTAAAAAAGCCCGTTTCACGGGCTTTTCTGCAACGGTGAGCAATGTAAGCGTTGTGTCTATCCAACTCTTGTTTGCTCTTTGCTAGCTATATGTAAGGTTTTATCGTATCTTTTGCCCTGTCCCAAGTTTCCCTGTGGAGCGAGGAGATATTACGATTACCTTAGGTACATTTATAGCACATTATTTATTCATGACTAGTCTTGTTCACGTTTTTTTACAAATGAACAAAATACGATCTCTCCTTAATATTTAAGAGTTTTCTACCCGATTTGGATATTGACGAGCGTCATCACAAATTGGATACCACTTCACTTGTGAATTGACAAAAGCATGAGAGATGACTGGCGTCGATATTTCTTCATTAATAAGTCCGACCCTCAGGCGTACCACTTCTGGCTTATCTAGACGTTCACTCCAGATCGGTGAACCGCAAGTTTTACAGAACACTCTCTTTTTGTTTGGAGAAGCAAAATACGCTTGCAAAAGATTTTCACCCTGTACAATCTCTAAATCGCTTTTTTGTACTTGAGTGATGGTAGCAAAAGCAGCCCCTTGTGCTTTTTGGCATTGCTTACAATGACAAACCATAATGGGATTTAATTCAGCATTAATGCTGAGTTGAACACCATTACAAAGACAAGAAGCTGTATAAATCATGATTTTACCTTTTTATTTTTATGGGATTTAGCTTACACCTACCCCTTTTTCAATGTGATCTAAAATGGCACAAGAAGCCTGTTGGTCGCCACAGCAATCATCGGCAGAAGCCTGCAAAATATTAACCATTTCTTGTAGGTGTGCAATTTTTTGCTTTAATTCGTCAATGTGTTTGACGGTTAAGGCTTTCACCTCTGCACTATGCCGATCAGTATTTTTCCAAAGTGAAATAAGCTCTTTCATCTGTTCAGATGAAAAACCTAACTCTCGAGCATGCTTTAAAAAGTTTAAAGTTTTAAGGTCTGTTTCTGAATAGATGCGATAGCCAGAAGCAGAACGCTGAGCTGCTTCAAGTAAACCGATTTCTTCATAGTAGCGAATCATTTTCGCCGAAATGCCCGAATGTTTGGATGCCTGACCGATATTCATCTCACACCTCAAATACTAAATTTGGTTTAAGATCTGCTGTCATGATCTTAAACCAAAAGTTGATTTTCAGCACGCTTACTGTACTGGCGCATGAAAGCGTTTTAAGCGTAATGCATTACCTAAAACAAAAACCGAAGAAAGTGCCATTGCACCTGCTGCAAACATTGGCGAGAGTAAAACGCCAAATGCTGGATATAGCGCACCTGCTGCAATTGGAATTAGGGCTACGTTATATACAAATGCCCAGAACAGGTTTTGACGTATGTTCCGCATGGTGGCTTTACTTAATGCAATTGCATTCGGCACGCCTTTTAAACTACCTGACATCAGCACCACATCTGCAGCTTCAATGGCAACATCTGTGCCTGTACCAATGGCTAAACCGACATCTGCTTGCGCCAAGGCTGGTGCATCGTTAATGCCATCACCTACAAAGGCCAAACGACCATATTGTTTTTGCAGTTGGCGAACTGTGTCCACTTTGCCTTCGGGTAAAACCTCTGCCACAACTTCATCAATGTTCAGCTTTTTGGCAATTGCTTGCGCCGTATGACGGTTGTCTCCTGTAATCATAGCAACCTTGAGACCTAATTGATGCAAGGCCTCAATCGCAGCATAGGTTGTTTCTTTAATTGGGTCTGCCACAGCAATAATTGCCGCAAGTTTTTGATCAATAGCAACGTATAGCGGGGTTTTGCCTTCTTCACCTAACTGAGCAGCAATCGCTTGGAAAGAGTTGGTGTCTAAACCAAGTTGGTGCATATAACGATCTGCGCCAATTTGTACTTTTTGGCCTGAAACTTCAGCTTCAATACCTGAACCTGTAATCGAGTTAAAAGCGGTTACGGGTAATAAGTTTAGGCCTTCGCTTTCTGCTGCTTGAACAATCGCGAGTGCAATCGGGTGTTCAGACTTGGCTTCGACTGAGGCAACTAAAGTCAGCACTTGTTTGCGTTCAAAGCCCTGTTGCACATTAAAGTCAGTGAGTGTCGGTTTGCCTTCGGTGAGTGTGCCCGTTTTATCAACTGCAACTACTTGAGCTTCTTGTAAAAGCTGCAAAGCTTCACCTTTACGGAACAAGACACCTAACTCGGCACCACGTCCAGTACCAACCATAATAGAAGTTGGTGTTGCAAGTCCCATCGCACAAGGACATGCAATAATCAGTACTGCAACGGCATTCACCAATCCAAAAGTGAGCGCAGGTTCTGGCCCAAAAATAAACCAAACCAAGAAAGTAATTGCAGCAATTAACATCACTACAGGTACAAACCACATGGTGACTTTATCGACTAAGCCCTGAATCGGAAGTTTAGAACCTTGGGCTTGTTCAACCATACGAATAATTTGTGAAAGTACAGATGAGCTACCCACTGCGGTTGCCCGAATGTTCAGTGTTCCGTTTTGATTGACCGTACCACCGATCACTTGTTGTCCCACTACTTTTTCGACTGGGACAGGTTCACCCGTAATCATAGATTCATCAATGTAGCTGTGCCCTTCAACCACTTCACCATCGACTGGCACACGTTCACCCGGACGAATTTCTACGATAGTTCCACTGACCACTTCAGCAACAGCAACTTCAACCACTTGACCGTCACGTTGAATACGGGCTGTTTTAGGCTGCATTCCTACCAAATGTTGAATCGCTTGCGAAGTACGTCCTTTAGCTTTGGCTTCAAAATAACGTCCGAGTAAAATTAAACTGACAATAACGGCAGCCGCTTCAAAGTAAACATTGACCGTCCCTTGTGGTAACACATGCGGCATAAAGGTTGCTACGACCGAGAAACTGTAGGCAGCCAAGGTTCCAACTGCCACTAGCGAGTTCATATCTGGTGCCAAACGCCACAGGGCTGGAATCCCTTTTTGATAAAAACGGCGACCTGGAAAAACGAGCACTAAGGTGGTTAGAACAAACTGTAAAAGCCAGCTATTGTATTGACCAATCGTGTCCATGATCCACATGTGAAAAGCTGGAATGAGATGTGAACCCATTTCCAAAATAAACACAGGTAAGGCCAACACAATCGAAATGATCAAATCTTTTTTTAACTGATCTAACTCTGACGCTTTTTTATCGAGTTGCTCATCTTGATTTTTTTCAGATGCTTTAGCGTCGTAACCTGCTTTTTTAACAGCGCGAATTAAGTCTTCAACATTGACTGATGCATCTGCTTGTACCCAAGCCTGCTCTGTCGCTAAGTTAACCGTAGCTTGTTGAACACCATCTACTTTTTTAAGGGCTTTTTCTACACGTGCAACACAAGATGCACAGGTCATACCCTCAATAGACAACTCTACTGGTGCAGCTTTTGGTACATCATAACCTGCTCGTTCAACTGCTTTAACCAGTGCTTCACGCTTAATCGGTTGATTTGAATAAACAACCGCTTTTTCTGTTGCCAAATTAACGTTGGCAATCTCTACATTTTCAACTTTCTTAAGTGCTTTTTCGACACGACCTACACACGAGGCACAGGTCATGCCTTCGATTGGAAGTGTTTCACTATATGCTGGCAATTTTGTGGTTTTTGACTCCATCAAACACCTCTGCAAATCTGCAAAATTTAATATTCTGTATTGAGCATACAGATTCCCATCATGGGAAGGTCAAGCATATTTTTTTAAAAATTTAGTCTTGACCTTACAATCATGACAAGGTTTAGACTCAGTGTTATCCAAACAAACATCTCATTCTTGATGGAGTATGAACATGAAACTACTTATTGAAAATATGACTTGTGGTGGCTGCGCTCGTGGAGTGACTGCGACGATTCAAGATGTCGATCCAAATGCAAAAGTAGATGTAGATTTAGCGACCAAAATCGTGACTGTTGAAAGCAGTGAAAGCGTCGATAAAATTACCGAAGCACTTGAAGAAGATGGTTTCCCAGCGAAAGTGCAATAGTCGATAAGGCCTAACGTTTAAAGTTAGGCCTTTATTTTTGAGCTTGTTGATATTGACTCAAAGCTGAAATTTTTTAATTCGATAATCCAGTGCTGCCCGAGTTAGCCCCAATAAACGTGCCGCTTCAGACACATTATGATTTGCCTTTTTTAAAGCCGTTAAAATTAACTGCTTCTCGTGTTCTTCTAAATTAAACTCTGCCTGCAACAATTGCTCAAAGTCGGTTTCAACAACTACAGCCTGCTCTGGTTCATGCTTGATCTGTGGGAAAATGGCATTTAACTTAATCAGTTGCTGATCATCCGTTAATAAAACAGCCCTTTCTAATAAATTTTCCAACTCACGAATATTTCCCGGCCATTCATATTGCTGCATAAAAACTTTGGTCTTTTCACTTACACCCTGAATGGTTTTGCCGTACATTTTTTCAAAGCGACGAAGAAAGTGTTCAACCAATAAAGGAATATCTTCACGGCGCTCTCGCAAAGGCGGGATCTGTACTGGGAAAATATTTAAGCGATAATATAAATCTGCCCGAAATCGCCCTGTTTTTACAGCCTGCTCAAGATCTTCATTGGTTGCTGTAATTACACGGACATCTAAAATACGTGTCTGTGAATCTCCGACTCGCTCAAATTCACCTTCCTGCAAAATGCG
Source organism: Acinetobacter sp. TG2027 (assembly GCF_000302435.1). NCBI lineage: Bacteria > Pseudomonadati > Pseudomonadota > Gammaproteobacteria > Moraxellales > Moraxellaceae > Acinetobacter > Acinetobacter sp. TG2027. Next base: position 48,006 of record NZ_AMJN01000047.1, read on the forward strand.
TAATAGTGCTGCTTGTGCACGAGGAGAAAGCTCAATCACTTCATCTAAAAAAATCGTACCACCATTGGCTCGTTCAAACTTCCCCAAGCGAGATTGATGCGCTCCTGTATAAGCACCTTTTTCTACCCCGAATAATTCAGACTCAATTAACTCTGGTGGAATCGCTGCACAGTTTACTGCAATAAAAGGTTGGTCTTTTCTTTGGCTATTTGCATGAACTCCTCGAGCAAAAGCTTCTTTACCAACGCCGGTTTCACCTTGTAGCAAAATAGAAACTTTCGAACCTGCTGCTTTTGTTAATAATGCACAGACCTGTTTATAAGATGCTGACTTACCCACAGAACTAAATAATTGGTAATCGGCTTCACTGTCGCTATAAATTGATTTTTTAAGTTCAAACAGTTCAGCCTGCAATGCAATCAGTTCTTTTTCCATAGGTTCGGGAGACATGAACTGAATCAGCTCATCAGCATTTTCCCACTCTTCTAAAGGCTTACCGATAATACGGCAATGCTCGTGGCCGCAAGCTTTACACTCTATTTCTTGATAAATAATGGTCATGCCCGTCGCAAAACTACTGTAGCCGCACGCATAACCAAGAAGCATCCAGCATGCAGGTTCATCACTTGGACCAAAATGCTCTAAATGCACATCGGCTTCAAAAGAGTTAAGCCAATTTAAATCGGCATAAAACTGTTTTTTATCGTGGCTTAAATTGAGCTGGTTGGCCTGTACTTGCACCATTCCACGAATGGCGTGCATTTGTGGACCCGCCATAAAAGCATCGTGTTCATTTAAATCGGGACGCATTTTTGTTGTAACTTCGGCATCTTTCAACCCTGCTTGATAGCCCAAACGAATAAAAAAACGCTTGGTCCGTTCAAGCCCAATCATGTGCGCTAAATCTTTACGCAAATATCCCATAATGCTGGTGTGTAAAAGCAGCATCCGATATTCATCAAACCAGATTTGGCCATGGGCAGTATCAAAGTGCAGTTTAGACAGCAAATCGTGAATTTCTTGCGGATGATCTGCGTATCGTCCCGTTGTATCGTATTTTACTCGAGCCATGAGTGATCTGTTTTAATCCATTAAACACATTTGGGTTTTATCTCATCTTATCGAAGAACCAGATAAATGTCCTAGTACCTTAAGGACATAACTTCATACTAAAAAAGTATTTCTAAATCTCTCCATTTCAAGCCTAAAAAAATCTAAAAAGAAATTTTTACGACCCTTTTCATCAAATCATGAATATCTCTATTTCACCATTCAAAAAAATTAATGAAATGGTGAATTTTAAAAATGCTGCACTTTTAATAAAAATTCTAAGCAATTGTTTTTAATTATAAAAATAAAGTTGGCATAGCTTTTGTAAAGCTTATAGCGAGAGCAAGGAGCATTCACCAATTTCAAGACCATGTCTTGATGGAGTACAGCATGACGCAACCTCAAGTCGAAGCATTAACCAAATATATTCGGGTCACTGGCGACTTAAATGCAGAGTTTATTGAGTTCGATTTTGCCATTCACGACCCAAGTCTATTTGTGGAACTGGTTTTGCCTAAACATGCATTTAATGATTTTTGTAAGACCAATCAAGTGGTTGAAATGACCCAAGAACAGCAAGCTTTTAATGATGCTCAGGAAGAAAAATGGCGCTATGGCACTGAAGCAACCTTAGTCGGCACGCAACGTAATAGCAACGATCACGATGATCAAATGTAAAAATATAAGGAGATAAAGCCATGACTTTAGAAATCAAGACATCAAATGTCGAACCCATCCGCCAAAACTACGCCTATATCGAAAGACGATTTGGTAGTAAGCCAGCAACTCGATATCAAGAAGTAAGTTTCGATGTACAGGCAGAAACTAACTTTCACTATCGTCCTTTGTGGAAACCTGAAAAGACCTTAAATGATAAAACCCATACTGCCCTGCAAATGCAAGATTGGTATGCATTTAAAGATCCACGTCAATTCTATTATGGAACTTATGTTCAGCACCGTGCGCGGTTACAAGACACCGCCGAAAGTAATTTTGCTTTTTTTGAAAAACGTCAGCTTGCAGAACATTTGTCTGACGAAGTCAAAGCTAAGGTCATTGAGTACCTATTGCCATTTCGCCACGTTGAACAAACTGCAAACTTACACATGATGTCTGGCAGTGCCTATGGTTATGGCACCGTGCTTACCCAAGCTTGTATTTATGCCGCGATGGATCATTTAGGAATTGCGCAGTACATCTCGCGTATTGGCTTAGCTTTAGATGGCAACAGCGGCGACTCACTACAGCAGGCAAAACAGGCTTGGATGCAACATCCTGTATGGCAAGGCTTACGCCGTCTGTGTGAAGAAAGCCTCACCGAGCAAGACTACTTCAAACTTTTCTTATTACAAAATCTTGTGATTGACTGCTTTGTGACAGAGCTCGTCTATCAACAGTTTGATCAGTGGTTAGTCACTCAAAATGCTCGCGACTTAGCCATGCTGACTGAATTTATGAAAGACACTTTAGGTGATTTACGTAAGTGGTCAGACACCGTCATTAAAACTGCCGCAGCAGAATCCGATCATAACAAACAGCTATTAAATGAATGGTTCACTGAGTCTCTAGCTCAAGTGAAAGCAGCCTTTACACCTTGGGCAACAGCAGCCTTAACAGCAGAGGCAATTGATCAAGCAGAACAAGCCGTTACTGAACGTGCAAAAAAACTCGGCCTACAACCACTTACAAATGCTTAAGGAGAAGCAACATGTCTAAAGTCTATCTCGCGTTACAAGACAACGATACTTCACGCTACATCCTCGAAGCGATTGAAGAAGATAACCCTGAAGCTTCAATTCAGTATTTACCCGCCATGATCCGAATTGAAAGTGAAACTGATTTGGTGATTAAAGCCGAAACCGTATCTGAAAAACTAGGCCAAGATTGGGACATCCAATCATTACAACTCAACATGATTACGCTGGGCGGCAACGTCGAAGAAGATGACGATACTTTCCGCCTTCATTGGAATTAATCACAACATAGACGTTGTTTAACAAAGATTTAAGGATGATCAATCATGACAACTCAAACGAAAGAAACCAGTAAAAAATTAAATGCGAAAGATCGTTACCGTGCATTAACCCGTGATCTGGACTGGGACTTTTCCTATGCTGACCGTAAAGATGCCTTCCCTTATGAAGAGTTTGAAGGCATCAAAATTACGGACTGGTCTAAATGGGAAGATCCATTCCGTTTAACTATGGATGCTTACTGGAAATATCAGGCAGAAAAAGAGAAAAAACTTTATGCCATTTTTGATGCTTTTGCTCAAAACAATGGTCAGATGAATGTCAGCAATGAACGTTACTTAAATGCGATCAAACTCTTTTTAACAGCGGTGACTCCACTTGAATATCAGGCTTATCAAGGCTATGCCCATGTAGGCCGCCAGTTTAGTGGTATTGGAGCACGTATTGCGTCTCAGATGCAGTCAATTGATGAGCTGCGTCATGTACAGACTCAAATTCATGCCATGAGCCATTACAACAAGTTCTTTGATGGTTTTCAGGACTGGGCACACATGCATGACCGCGTTTGGTATTTGTCTGTGCCTAAATCATTTTTTGAAGATGCCCGTTCTGCTGGCCCTTTCGAGTTTTTATTAGCGATTAGTTTTGCTTTTGAATATGTACTTACCAATTTGCTATTTGTGCCGTTTATGTCGGGTGCAGCTTATAACGGCGATATGGCAACCGTGACCTTTGGTTTTAGTGCGCAGTCAGATGAAGCTCGTCACATGACGCTTGGTCTTGAAATCGTGAAATTCTTGCTCGAACAGCATGAAGACAATGTGCCAATTGTGCAGGAATGGATTGATAAATGGTTCTGGCGTGGGACGCGTTTGCTTTCAATTGTGGGCATGATGATGGATTACATGCTGCCAAACAAAGTGATGTCTTGGAAAGAAGCTTGGGAAGTTTACTTTGAACAGGCAGGCGGCGCACTATTTAAAGATTTGAGCCGTTATGGCATTCGTATGCCGAAATATAGCGATGTCATTGTGAAAGAAAAAGAGCATGTCTCACATCAAGCATGGTGGATTTTCTATAACTTTGGTCATGCTGCCGGTTTCCATACTTGGATTCCAACTGACGAAGAAATGGATTGGTTATCGGCTAAATATCCAGACACTTTCGATAAATACTACCGTCCAAAATGGGAGCTGGCTCGCAAAATGGAAGCCGAGGGTAAACGCTTCTATAGCGCAGGTTTACCACAGCTTTGTCAGGTTTGTCAGATTCCAATGACCTTTACCGAAATGGGTGATGACCCAACTCTGTTTAGTTATCGCCATAGCATCTACCAAGGCGAACGCTACCACACCTGTTCAGATGGCTGTCATGACATTTTCGAACGCGAGCCTGAAAAATATATACAAGCATGGCTACCTGTAAATCAAATTTTGCAAGGCAACTGTGGTGGCGGTGACCTCGAAACCATGCTCCGCGATTATTACCGCATGAATGTCGGTGCCGACAATCTGGATATTGAAGGTTCACCAGACCAACAGCGCTGGAAAAAATGGAAAGGCAACGCAGCATAAACACAAGGAATTGTTCAGGCAGTCATCAAGCTGCCTGATAGGAAATAAGGAGATTGAACATGACTGTTCGCGCGATACACAACAATTATCAATTTGAACCGCTTGATCTGCAAAAAAACTATGGTGATCAATTCTTACTTTATGTGGGTTGGGATCATCACACCCTTTTTTGCTCGGCACATGCCATGCTTGCCTCACCTCAACAAACTTTTGGACAGTTGATTGAGCAAAAAATTACAGGTGGTTTTGCTCAACATCCAGATTTTGCCAAAATTGATTGGTCAAAAGTGCAATACACCTTAGATGGTCAAACAATTAGTCCTGAAAGTACAAAAACTTTGGCAGAGCTTGGTTTTGGGCATAAGTCATTACTTCGTTTCGTTACGCCAGAGTTAAATGGCTATAACGACAGCTACGTTTAATTCGGAGGTGTGTCATGAGTTATCAAGTCACCATTGAACCGATCGGAACAACGATTGAAGTAGAAGAAGACCAAACCATTTTAGATGCTGCCCTACGCCAAGGCGTTTGGTTACCCTTTGCCTGTGGTCATGGCACTTGCGGGACATGCAAGGTTCAAGTCACCGATGGTTTTTATGATGTCGGTGAAGCTTCTCCCTTTGCGCTCATGGATATTGAACGTGATGAAAATAAGGTGCTTGCCTGCTGCTGCAAACCACAATCCGATATGGTCATTGAAGCCGATGTCGATGAAGACCCAGATTTCTTAGGTCATTTGGTTCAAGACTATCAAGCGACAGTCATTGAAATAAAAGACCTGTCGCCGACCATCAAAGGAATCCGACTACAACTAAATCGTCCAATTGAGTTCCAAGCTGGTCAATATATCAATGTCCAGTTCCCAGATATTGAAGGAACTCGTGCATTTTCAATTGCTAATTCGCCAAGTGAAGTGGGCATTGTTGAGCTGCATATTCGTAAAGTTGAAGGTGGTGCAGCAACGACTTATGTACATGAACAACTTACTACAGGTGATCAGCTTGATATTTCAGGCCCATATGGTCAATTTTTTGTACGCAAGTCAGATGATCAAAATGCCATTTTCATTGCAGGTGGTTCAGGTCTTTCAAGTCCACAATCGATGATTTTAGATTTGCTTGAGTCTGGAGATAGTCGCACGATTTACCTCTTCCAAGGAGCACGAGACTTGGCAGAGCTATACAACCGAGAATTATTTGAACAACTCGTAAAAGACTATCCGAACTTCCGCTATATCCCTGCTCTCAATGCACCAAAACCAGAAGACCAATGGACTGGATTTACCGGATTTGTGCACGAGGCTGTTGCCGATTACTTTGAAAATCGATGTGGTGGACACAAAGCGTATTTGTGCGGTCCTCCCATCATGATCGACTCGGCAATTTCAACACTCATGCAAAGTCGCTTATTCGAACGGGACATTCATACTGAACGGTTCTTAAGTGCAGCCGATGGCGCTGCTGGACAATCGCGTTCGGCTTTATTCAAACATATTTAAAGATAAACCTTTAAGTACTCCGCTTTTTCAAATGAGCTTTGTATTTGCAATTTAGAAAGCAAATACAAGGCTCACAGGAGTTCTGCCTTCCAAATTTACAGGTTAAACAGAATCAAATTTTTAAAGACCGTTAAGGAATAACGTTTTTTAGTGATAAGCCAAACAACACAGAATAGGACATTCTATGAATAACAAAATTGCTGCAATCATATGTGGTGTAATCAGCGCCCTTTACCTTCCCTCTGCATTTGCGACAGAAAATGGCTCAGACTCTTTTGCATTAGGTGCCGAAGGTATGATGGCTGGTGCCTTACCACCTGCTGGGGTTTATCTACTCAGTTATTATCAAAATTATCATCCATCAGAGTTTCAAAATGGTCCCGATCAGTTCCATGTTGATGTCAACGCCGTGGTTCCGCGGTTAGTCTGGATGACCGACCAAAAAATTATGGATGGACAACTCGGCTTTTATGCAGCCCAGCCATTGGTTGATCTACGGCTTAAAGTAAATGGAATGGCTGACTCAAACCAAGGACTCGGAGACTTGATTTTGGGCGGTATGCTCGGCTGGCATCAAGGAAATCATAACTGGATTGCAGCCCTAGAAACCGTACTGGGAACAGGTGAATATGACACTCCAAGTACGACACATCCAGTTGAAGCCAATCTCGGGAAAAACTATCACACCATTCGACCGATTATTGCCTATAGTTATGCCAACGCGGCAGGTTTAGATCTATCTACTAAACTGTCTTATAGCTGGAATACGCGTAACGACGCAACCGACTACCAATCTGGACAATACATTGCGGGTGACTATAGCTTGGGTTATCGCATTAACCCAAAAATCAAAGTGGCAGTTGAAGGCTATGCTTTTAAACAAACCACAGATGACAAAGTAAACGGAAGTGACATTGGGTTTAAAGGACAGGCTTTTGCAATTGGTCCAGGCATTCAATATGCTGATAAGAACTGGTCTATTGAAGCCAAATTTCTAAAAGAAACCGAAGTCGAATATCGTCCCGAAGGCCATACCAGCTGGCTAAAACTCATTTGGGCTTTCTAAACTACTTCAACGCATAGCTTCATCTTTTGAGGCTATGCACTTCCGTTATTTAAAAGTCGATACCGTTTGAATCATCTATCGGGTTCTGATCAAGTGTAAAGACAGTCCGTTGATAAGGTATCCCTTCTAAGTCATAAACCTGATAAATACAATCAAACAATGACTGTAAATCTTCACTTCGGTCCATTGCCCGTGCTGTAATAAAAATTGGGCTGACCGCGCCGTTATCTAAAATCGGAATATAGTTTAAGTGTGGAAATCGAATGGTATCGGCACTTGCTGGAATAATGCAGATCCCTTCTCCCGCTGCCACTAAGCCCAAAGCCAGTTGAATTTCTCGTATCTCATGCATATTTTTCGGAACCAAACTATGTTCGGCAAAAATATTCAAAAGCTGAGTTGAAAAATTAGGCTTTGGCGAAGTGGGATACATAAACATCTTTTCATCAATCAAGTCAGCTAGATATACCCCTTCCGTGCGCTGTGCAATTGGATGGCTGGTATGTGCAGCAACCACCAAACGCTCTTTACGTAAAAGAATTCGTCTCACAGCAGGATCACTAATTCTTAAACGTCCGAAACCGACATCAATACGTCCTTCTTTTAATGCCTGTAACTGTTCGGTTGTACTTAACTCCATGAGCTGAATATTCAAATGGGGTTGCTGCTGGCGAAATAAATAAATAATTCGAGGTAACAAACCATAGAGTAAAGACCCAACAAAACCAATGGTCATACTTCTTTCGATGAGACCAATACGCTTGGTCATACTTTTTATTTCTTCAGCATTCGACAAAAGTTTAACGGCGTGCTGGTAAAAGAAATGCCCTGCTTGTGTAGTTTGTAAAGGACGACTTCCACGCTCAAACAGTTGAATGCCAAGCTCGCTTTCCAGATTTTGAATCTGTCTACTCAAAGGTGGTTGAGCAATAAATAGTTTTTCGGCTGCCTTTGTAAAGCTCTGCTCTTCAACAACCGCCACAAAATACCGTAAATGTCTTAGTTCCATAAGGTTTCCATACCTTTAAGATATAAAAAAATGCAAATTCAGTCTTAGACACAGTTTAACCATTCTTTTAAGGTATATACAAGCAACAAACCGATGAAGTGATGAATTGCTTTGTGAACAAGCCTTCTTGCCAATCTTCCAGTTATTCATCTTCATCAATTCACGGTTAAACCCAGCGCACTCATGCGCTTCATTGACAATATTAGGATATCAAGACCTTGTAGATCGTAGCTAAGGCCTTGGTGACTTCCACACTTTTGGAAAGTCGGAGAACGGACATGCCACGTATTCCTGTAATCAATACTAGCCATCTTGACCGTATTGATGAATTACTTGTCGATAACATCGATACAGGTGAATTTAAACTTCATCGTTCAGTGTTTACTGACGAAGCCCTTTTTGACCTCGAAATGAAATATATCTTCGAAGGCAATTGGGTTTACTTAGCGCACGAAAGCCAAATTCCAAACAATAATGACTACTACACCACTTACATTGGTCGTCAGCCAGTCATTATTGCACGTAACCGTAACGGCGAACTCAATGCCATGATCAATGCGTGTTCACACCGCGGAGCACAACTTTGCCGTTACAAGCGTGGTAATAAAGCAACGTATACTTGCCCTTTCCACGGCTGGACGTTTAACAACTCAGGTAAATTGCTTAAGGTTAAAGATCCAAGTGAAGCAGGCTATTCTGACTGTTTTAACCAAGATGGCTCACACGACCTTAAAAAAGTGGCTCGTTTTGAGAGTTACAAAGGTTTCTTATTTGGTAGCTTAAATCCAGATGTTCCTTCACTTGAAGAATTCTTGGGAGAAACCACCAAAATCATCGACATGATTGTTGACCAGTCTGAACATGGTTTAGAAGTTTTACGTGGTTCATCTACCTATACCTACGAAGGCAACTGGAAACTCACAGCTGAAAATGGTGCCGATGGTTATCACGTTTCTGCTGTTCACTGGAACTATGCGGCAACAACCCAGCACCGTAAAGAAACTCAAGCTGCCGATAACATCCGTGCGATGAGTGCAGGTTCTTGGGGTAAACAAGGCGGTGGCTCATATGGCTTTGAAAATGGTCACATGTTGCTGTGGACACAATGGGCAAACCCAGAAGACCGTCCAAACTTCCCGAAAGCAGACGAATACACCGAAAAATACGGTGAAGCGATGTCGAAATGGATGATCGAGCGTTCACGTAACTTGTGTCTCTATCCAAACGTTTATTTGATGGATCAGTTCGGTTCACAAATTCGTGTACTTCGCCCACTTTCGGTCAATAGAACCGAAGTCACCATTTACTGTATCGCGCCTAAAGGCGAAGCACCTGAAGCTCGTGCACGTCGTATCCGCCAATATGAAGATTTCTTTAATGCTTCAGGCATGGCAACACCAGACGATTTAGAAGAATTCCGTGCTTGTCAGGCAGGCTACGCAGGGATTGCACTTGAATGGAATGACATGTGCCGTGGTTCAAAACATTGGATTTATGGACCAGACGATGCAGCGAACGAAATCGGTTTAAAACCAATGTTAAGTGGTATCAAAACTGAAGATGAAGGTCTGTATCTTGCCCAACATCAATATTGGTTACACACCATGAAACACGCGATTGCATCAGAGAAAGAAATTGCTGATCAGGGAGAAACAGCATGAGCACTCAAGACAAAGCAACTTTAGAAAATATTGCTCAGTTTCTCTATCGTGAAGCTCGCTTTTTAGATGATGAACAATGGGATGACTGGCTTGAATGCTATGCGCCAGAAGCGTCTTTCTGGATGCCAGCTTGGGATGATGACGATAGATTAACTGAAGACCCACAATCTGAAATTTCACTTATTTATTATCCAGATCGTCAAGGTTTAGAAGATCGGGTGTTCCGTATTAAAACCGAGCGCTCATCGGCAACCATGCCGGACACACGCACAAGCCACAATATTGCTAACGTTGAAGTTCTCGATCGCGACGGCGACAAAGTTACTGTTCGCTTTAACTGGAATACCTTGAGTTTCCGTTACAAGACAAATTACAGCTATTTCGGTATGTCACGTTATGTGATCGATTTTTCAGGTGATCAACCAAAAATCTTGAGCAAGTATGTCGTTTTGAAAAATGACTACATCAATCAAGTGATTGATATCTACCACCTTTAAGACATACCCCCTCAGTTAAACGGACTGTTGGCTGAGGGTAAAAGTTTCAAATATTTTGTAGGATACATGCCATGTCAAACCACAATATCGCACTTCAATTTGAAGATGGTGTTACACGTTTCATTAACGTAGCTCAAGGCGAAACCCTATCTGACGCAGCCTATCGCCAAAAAATTAATATTCCTTTGGATTGCCGTGATGGTGCATGTGGAACTTGCCGCGCTTTTTGCGAGTCTGGAAGTTATGACATGCCAGAAGAAACCTATATTGAAGATGCATTAACCCCTGAAGAAGCTGAGCAAGGCTATATTCTTGCTTGCCAATGTCGTCCAACTTCAGATGCCGTATTTCAAATTCAAGCCTCGTCAGATGTTTGCAAAACTGCAATTCATAGCTTCCAAGGTACATTAGCCCGCGTTGAAAATTTATCAGACTCAACCATCACATTTGATATTCAACTTGATGAAGGTCAACCAGATATTCATTTCCTTGCAGGTCAATACGTCAATGTTGCAATTCCTGAAACTGGCGAAACACGTTCATATTCATTTAGCTCAAAACCAGGCAACCGTTTAACTGGCTTTGTGGTCCGTAATGTACCAAATGGCAAGATGAGTGAATTCTTAAGTAAGAATGCACAAGCTGGCGACAAAATGACATTTACCGGTCCATTCGGTAGCTTCTATTTACGTAATGTAGCTCGTCCAGTATTGATGCTTGCAGGCGGTACTGGTATTGCCCCATTTATGTCAATGTTACAAGTACTCGAAGAAAAAGGTTCAGAACAACCAGTTCGTTTAGTCTTTGGTGTCACCAATGACTTTGACTTGGTTGCTCTAGAAAAACTCAATGAGTTGCAAGCGAAATTCCCATGGTTTGAATATCGAACTGTGGTCGCAAGCCCTGAGAGTAACCATGAACGCAAAGGCTATGTCACTGGCCATATTGAAAGTGAATGGTTAAACGGTGGCGACGTCGATGTTTATCTATGTGGCCCAGTACCAATGGTAGAAGCTGTACGTGGCTGGTTAGAAACTGAAAATATCAAACCTGCTAATTTCTTGTTTGAAAAATTCTCTGCGAATTAATAGGTGGAGAAACTATCTATGTCAAACCGTCAAAGATTTACAGATAAGGTCGTGATTGTTACGGGTAGTGCCCAAGGTATTGGCCGTGGCGTGGCACTGCAAGTTGCAGCTGAAGGCGGCCAAGTCATCATGGCTGACCGCTCTGAATATGTTGAAGACGTACTCAAAGAAGTTCAGAGTGCAAATGGCAATGCCGTCACGATTAATGCTGACCTTGAAACCTATGCAGGTGCGCAAGCAGTTGTTGCAAAAGCTATTGAACACTATGGTCGGGTCGATGTCCTGATTAATAATGTGGGTGGTGCGATCTGGATGAAACCTTTTGAAGAGTTTTCCGAAGAAGAGATCATTAAGGAAGTCAATCGCTCATTGTTTCCAACTTTATGGTGTTGCCGCGCTGTGCTACCCGCCATGATTAAGCAACAAGCGGGTGTAATAGTAAATGTATCTTCAATTGCAACCCGTGGCATTAACCGTATTCCCTACTCTGCATCTAAAGGTGGTGTAAATGCTTTAACGGCATCACTTGCTTTTGAACATGCCAAAGACGGAATTCGTGTCAATGCTGTTGCGACTGGTGGAACCGAAGCACCACCTCGGAAAGTACCACGCAATGCCAATCCATTAAGTCAAAATGAAAAAGACTGGATGCAGCAAGTAGTTGATCAAACAATAGATCGAACATTTATGAGCCGTTATGGCACAATTCAAGAACAAGTCAATGCAATTTTATTTCTTGCATCAGATGACGCATCGTATATGACGGGATCGGTCATTCCGGTCGGAGGTGGAGATCAGGGTTAACCCTGATCTTTTTGCATGATTGGGTAAATAACATGATTTGCATGGAGGCAATCACACATGGCAACCCTGTTAAAGACATTAAAAAATGACTGGTCCATATCAGCAACAGTTGCTGGCTTTCTTGCGGTTTTAATTTCTTACTCAGGCCCACTGATTATTTTTTTCCAAGCTGCTCAGCGTGCCCATGTCTCAACCGATATGATGGTGTCATGGATTTGGGGAATTTCAATTGGTGCCGCCGTTTCAGGTATTTATCTTTCAATTAAATATAAAACGCCTGTCATAACCGCATGGTCAGCACCAGGCACTGCCCTGTTAGTTACTCTATTTCCAAATGTCTCATTGAATGAAGCAGTAGCCGCCTATATTACTTCTGCCATTGTTATATTCTTAATTGGCGTTACAGGTTACTTCGACAAATTACTGAAGTGGATTCCGCAAGATGTCGCTGCGGGCATGATGGCTGGTATTCTTTTTCAATTTGGTATTGGTCTATTTACCGCATCCGATAGCATGCCTTTTATTGTCTTTAGCATGCTTATTGTCTTTCTAATTGCCAAACGTTTAATGCCGCGCTATACCATGATTTGGGTGTTAGCTGCCGGAGTTTTATTAAGCCTCATTTTAGGCAAAATGAATCCGGTTGATGTGAGTTTTAATTTAGCGATCCCGCAGTGGATTAGCCCAGAATGGACATGGAACTCAACACTCAACCTCGCTATTCCTCTCATTTTAGTCAGTCTAACCGGCCAATTTTTACCGGGTATGGCGATTATGAAACTCAGCGGCTATGGCACGCCAGCCAAACCCATTATTACTGTTACCAGTATTGCCTCTTTAGCTGTTGCTTGCGTCGGCGGTATTACCATTGTGCTTGCATCAATTACCGCCGCTTTATGTATGGGCAAAGATGCACATGAACTTAAAGAAAAACGATATATTGCAGGAATCGCCAACGGAATTTTTTATATTTTAGGAGGCTTATTTGCTGGCAGTATTGTCATGCTATTTAGTTTACTTCCTAAAGAGTTGGTTGCAGCACTGGCGGGTTTAGCCTTGCTTGGAGCGATTGCGACCAATATTTCTGTTGCCATGAAAAATGACAATCAACGCGATGCTGCACTTATTACCTTTTTAGCAACAGCATCAGGCATGCATTTTCTTGGATTAAGCTCAGTTTTTTGGGGCATTTGTATTGGTGTAATCGCCCATTTCATTCTCACACCACGCTCAACGCCATCCACAAATTAAGTTTTTTATCTAAGCGCCTACCACTAAAATAAAGCCTCAATCGTCACATCAGGATGCAAATAATTTACTAATTCTGATTTGGCGATTTTTTATTGAATATAGAGTAAATTTCATTTTTAACATGAATCTCTAAAATAGTTAAATAATAGACTTTAGTATTTTGTTTTTATATTTTCACTTCAATTTATAATATAAATTTAACAATATTTTTAGCTGTGATTCTCACCAATAAAATCTATAAAAAAGTACCTATAAAATCCTTAAAATTCTCATCATACAATATTTAACCCTATTTTAAAGACACAACAAAGACAGCTAAAACAATAAAAATAAATACATATTTTTCAAATAATTAAATCAATAAAAGCACAATACCTTAAAGACATAAAGATATATCAATTAGGTTTTTGACTCTAATCCAATAACAAAATAGTTTATTAAAAAATAACGCGATGCTTCACAAATTGGAGGTGAAGAAAATGAATACGAGCAAGGTTAATATTAATGAGTTAATTGATAAAGCCAGTTTTACCTCTTTTCATTGGAAAGTTTTAATCTGGTGTTTACTTATTATTATTTTTGATGGATATGATTTAGTTATTTACGGGGTTGCTCTTCCTCTGTTAATGCAACAATGGTCTTTAACTGCTGTTGAAGCTGGTTTACTCGCCAGTGCTGCTCTATTCGGGATGATGTTTGGTGCCATGATTTTCGGCACGCTTTCAGACAAATTGGGACGTAAAAAGACCATCCTGATTTGTGTCACCTTATTTAGCGGATTTACCTTTATGGGTGCCTTTGCCAAAGGACCAACAGAGTTTGCTATTTTGCGTTTTATCGCAGGTCTTGGGATTGGTGGCGTTATGCCAAACGTTGTGGCACTTATGACCGAATATGCACCAAAAAAAATCCGCAGTACATTAGTCGCAATCATGTTTAGTGGCTATGCAATTGGCGGCATGACATCTGCTCTACTCGGTGCATGGCTCGTTAAAGATATGGGTTGGCAAATCATGTTTTTAATTGCGGGTATTCCCCTGTTACTGCTCCCACTCATCTGGAAATTTTTGCCAGAGTCTCTCGCCTTTTTAGTGAAATCTAACCATAGCGAACAGGCGAAAAGTATTGTGAGTAAAATTGCACCTCAAACTCAGGTAAACGCCAATACTCAACTGGTATTAAACGAGAGCACCACAACAGATGCACCTGTCCGTGCGCTTTTCCAGCAGGGTCGTACCTTCAGCACATTTATGTTCTGGATTGCTTTCTTTATGTGCTTACTCATGGTGTATGCCTTAGGAAGCTGGTTACCTAAACTCATGCTGCAAGCAGGTTATTCGTTAGGTGCAAGCATTTTGTTCCTCTTTGCACTCAATATTGGCGGCATGGTCGGTGCAATTGGTGGCGGTGCTTTAGCAGATAGATTCCATTTAAAACCTGTCATTACCATTATGTTTATTGTGGGATCAGCAGCTTTAATTCTGCTTGGCATTAATAGTCCACAATTTATTTTATATAGCCTAATTGCAATTGCTGGGGCTGCAACAATTGGTTCACAAATCTTACTCTACACTTTCGTGGCACAGTTCTATCCAACAGCACTTCGTTCAACTGGCATGGGCTGGGCATCTGGAATTGGCCGTATCGGCGCAATTATTGGACCAGTTTTAACCGGAGCCTTACTCACACTTGAGCTTCCTCACCAAATGAATTTCTTAGCGATTGCAATTCCAGGTGTGATTGCTGCACTTGCAATATTTATGGTCAATCTAAAAGCCTCTGTTGCCGCACAAACTCCATCAACTTTTAACCCTCAAAACACGCTTACCCAGCAGTAAATATAAATGCGCCGAGGACTGGCGCATCTTTTTGGAAATGGATTATGGAATTATTTCACCGTTTTAAACCACACACTTTAGCTGTTGCCACTTTATTACTGATGTGTAGCAACTCATGGGCCGCAAATCCAAATCAGCAAACTGAAGATGAATGGAAATTCACTTTAAAAAATGCTTATATCAACCGTAATTTTGATAATGATGCACTCAAAGATACGGGTAGTTGGTCTCAGGCAGCGTCATTATTTTATAAGTCGAAAATGCATGACACTCCACTGCAAATTGCAGACAAACCCATCACGATTGGAGCTGATGCTTCCGTGCAATACTCCGTTCGCTTAAGTTCAGATAAACATGTTGCGGACACTGTTTTGCCTTTTAATAAGGAAACACAATCTCAAGCATCTGACTTTTTAAAATACGGTGCAACCTTAAAACTGGGCTATGACAAAACCCTGTTGAGTATCGGTGAACTCTGGCTAGATTTACCTGTAACGGCTGTGGATGCAAGCCGACAATTACTTGCCTCTTATTGGGGAACCAATCTTAAATCGCAACTTTCAGATCAGCTTTATGCAGAAATTGGTCGGGTTGAAAAAGTATCACCACGAAATGAAGAAGATTTTAAAAAGTTTTCTTTTACAGCGAACGGCATTACCAAAGAATCTGATGGCCTGAACTACATAGATCTGCGCTATCAATTTACGCCGTCTTTAAAGGGCGAATATTACTTTGGTAATTTAGAAGATCTTTATAACAAGCACTATGTAGGACTTGAGCATAACTGGAAACAACATAACTTTGCTCTGACTTCTAAGTTTAAATATTTCAATGCAAAAGATGATGGCAATACTTTTGATATTGATGCGCAGAACATTGGGGTGTTAGAAACACTTAAAGTAAAGAACCATACCTTTGGTTTGGGGTACCAACAGATTATGGGTGAGTCGGCTTATCCATTACCAGATGGTTTCTTACCAGAGACCTATTTCATTAACTGGAACGCCACAGGCTTCTTTAAAGAGGATGAAAAGTCTTACCATGTGATGTATGGCTATGACTTTAAAGATTATGTTCCGGGCCTAAATGCGATGGTGAAATATGTTTACGGCCATGACTTTAAAGCAGCCAATGGTGAGAAAAACCATGAAACCGAGTCGAATGTGATTTTAAACTATGCGTTTCAGCAGCCATTCTTAAAAGGCGTTGCCCTGCAATATATTCGTATTGATTACAACGTTAAACATGGCAATGACTTTGGTGAAGATCGCCTGTTTGTGAACTACACCAAAAAGTTTTAATAACTTTTTATTCAATCTAAGCGGGCTAATTTGGGCCCACTTTTTTATATTATTTCGCTCATAAAAAAACGCTCTTACGAGCGTTTTTAATTAATCTTGTAGCTTAAGCAACGTGCTTTTGTACAACAATCGAACCTACTGAATAACCAGCGCCGAAAGATGAAATAACGCCATATTCGCCATTATCTACTTCGTGGCCTGTACGGTGTAAAGCAATAATAACGCCTGCTGAAGAGGTATTTGCAAACTCATCTAAAATAATTGGTGCACGGCTTAAATCAGCTTCTTTACCAGCCACATATTTCAAGATTAGTTCATTCATGTTGGCATTGGCTTGATGTAACCAGAAACGCTTAATATCGTTTGCAGTTAACTGCATTTTCTCCAACTGCGCATTAATGATTTTTGCCACCAGTGGACAAACATCTTTAAAGACTTTGCGGCCATCTTGACGGAATAACTTGTCATCAACTACCGCATCTTCGCTACGGTTTAAGAAACCGAAGTTATTGCGAATATTGTTTGAAAATTGAGTAAATAAATGAATATCTAAAATTTCAAAACCAGTTTTAGTGGTGGTTTCTTCAATAATAGAAGCCGTTGCAACATCACCAAAAATGAAGTGACAATCACGGTTACGGTAGTCTAGGTGACCCGATGTAATCTCAACGTTCACCAATAAAACACGGCGAGCACCCGAACGAATTGCATCTGCCGCTTGTTTCAAACCAAAAGTGGCAGCTGAACATGCAACGTTCATGTCATATGCATAACCTTGAATACCAAGTGCTGACTGAATTTCAATTGCAACTGCTGGATAAGCACGCTGCATGTTTGAACATGCCAAAATTACAACATCGATATCTTCAGCAGTTACACCTGCATTTTCCATTGCCTGCTTCGCAGCAATCACGCCCCACTCTGCTTGAAGTGAAAGTTCATCATTTGAACGTTCAGACAAACGAGGACGCAAACGTGTTGGATCAAGAATACCTGATTTCTCAATCACGTAACGGCGCTTAATACCAGACGCTTTTTCAATAAATTCAGCACTAGAACCACGTAACTCTTCGAGTTCACCTGTTGCAATTTTCTCTGCATTCTCTTGGTTATATTGTTCCACATAAGCATTTAAACTGTCGGCCAGTTCTTCATTAGAAATGATTTCTGTTGGGTGAAATAACCCAGTACCTGTGATACGAATGCCCATGTAAAACTCCTAAAAAAATGAATAGGGTCTGTTAATCTTTCATTTATAAATTGCGTTGTAGGCTAAACAACAGCATAAACAGACCCCGATCTATCTTAACTGATTCCCAAACGATCCCATAACTTTTGCAGTCGAGTTGGCGAAATAGGCATCTTGGTTTTCATCGGTTGAGAAAATAAAGAAATGCGGAATTCTTCCAACATCAAATACAATTCTTTGATTTTTGGATCGTTTTTGAATTTAAATACCTTGTCCATCCATGGATCGACATCGTCAATTGCAGCATGATCTCGCTGTAGATTATTTGGCAATCGATCTAAACGCAATAGCAGTGCTTTTAAATAACGCGGGTATTCCTGCCAAAGATCGACTGGTTGGCGGTAAACAAAATTGCCAAGTGACATTAAATCTAACTGATCTTCAATATCATCAATACTGCGTCCAAATACGTCTGGATCAAGTACTAAAAGCTGACGACGAATTTGTTGCCACTGAATATAAATATCACTTAATTGCTCAAGTGCTTGCTGACCATAACTCAAAAATTGTTTTTTGACCTGATCTAGCAGCTTATTAAATTCGTCAGCGTTAATTGGCAAAGTCGTAATTGCCATTTGCAAGGTTGCATAGACTAACATCTGCTCAAGCTTAGCTTTATCGCCCAAAGGAGAATAAGCCAACGCGAGCGGTTTTGAAATCTGCTTTTTCAACTGGCGAACCAAATCACCAAGTTGCATATGAACCAGACGAATAATCCCTTCACGATGCTGTTTAATCGCCTCAGTTTGATCGTTAAACGTTTGAATAACAATGCCTGACTCATCTTTAGCTTCGAGGTCAGCAAAAGCCTTGGTCGGAACTAAAGCCTGATATTGTTTAACTACAACGCCCGTGACTTTATGAGAAGCCTCGAAAGTAAAGTTTTCAGGAAAGTCTTTAAACTCGCCTTTTTGCTGTTTAACTGGACGATGTGTTTCCACTCGGCAACGTGCTTTTAACTCAGGTAAATCACGCCCTTTCGCAATCAGCTTACCTTTTTCATCAATCACTTTAATGAAAGGCACCAAATATGGATCAATACGTTCAAACGAGAAATCTTTTTCAGTAATTTGCTCGCCACGTAAGGTAAAAGCTAAATAACTAAAAATATGTTCACGTAAATGTACTGCATCAACCCCTTGCATGAGCTTACGAGCTGTATCAGGAATTGGCACCACGTTACGACGCTTGTCTTTAGGTAAAGCTTTGAGTAAAGCCTCAATTAAATCTTGACGCCAACCCGGAATTCCCCATGACCAGATATTTTCATTAACCTGAGGCAGCGCCTGTACAGGAATTTGAACAGTGGCACCATCTTCGTCATGGCTCGGGTCAAAATGATATGTGGTTGCTAAACGCAGCTGCCCATTATGTAAATGATCTGGGAATTGCTGCGTTGTTGGTCGATCATTGAGCCAGAGCGCATCATCGTCAATAAATAAATAACGTGGGTTATTTGCTTCTACTGTGGCACGCCAGTCTTCAAAGCTACGGCGACTCGCGATTTCCTCAGGAATTTTCGACGCATAAAACTGATAAATTGTTTCTTCATCCACCACCAAATCACGACGACGCAATTTATCTTCAACTCGCTCTACTTCTTCAAGCTTAAGTAAATTGTGTTTTAAAAATGGTGGAACTGTACCCAAGTTACCAGTAGTTAATGCATCGCGTAAGAAAATCTCATGAGCAGCAGGCTGATCAACTTTTTCAAAATTAATTAACCGTTTTGGCTCAATAATTAAACCAAATAAAGAAATTTGCGCATACGCATTGACGATTCCCGCTTTCTTAGACCAATGCGGCTCGAAATAGTGATATTTCAACAAGTCGCGTGCAGCAAGTAAAATCCATTCAGGGTCAATTTTGGCTAAAGTACGTAAGTACACTTGAGAGGTTTCGACCATCTCAAAAGCCATCACCCAAGAGGTATTGGTTTTATGCAAAGTACTCGCAGGGAAAACTTTAGCCTTTTGCTGACGCACTGCCATAAAGGTATTTCGTTCATCAGTTTTATTGGCAATAAACGATAATAAACCTGTCAGCAATGCACGATGCAAGTTTTCATAATTCGCAGGTTTTTCATTAAAACTGAGTTTTAAGCCTTCGGCTAACTCAACCAATTGCTGGTGTGTCTGTTTCCATTCACGTAAACGCAACCAGCTTAAGAAATGCTGCTTGGCAAATTGACGGCGTTTATTTTCAGACATCCCTGCTTCGCCTTTAGGATTCAAAGTATCCCAAAGCTTCAAATAAAATAGAAAATCTGAATCCGCTTCTTTAAACAAAGCATGCTTTTGGTCAGCTTGCATCTGTTTGTCGGCCGGACGCTCACGCGGGTCCTGAACAGCTAAAGCACTTACCACAATTAAGATTTCTTTGAGTACGCCAAAATGAGCACCACCCACGATCATACGTGCCAAACGTGGATCAATTGGCATACGTGCCATCATTTGCCCGACTTTAGTCAGCTCATTTTTCTTCTCGTTAAGTGCGCCTAACTCAATCAGCAACTTACGACCATCATTTACAAGGCGGAAATCTGGCGGCTCAATAAAATCGAAGTTTTCTAACTCACCTAACCCTAAACTCTGCATTTGCAAAATAACAGATGCTAAGTTGGTTCTTTTAATTTCAGGTTCGGTAAATTCAGGACGACTGAAAAAGTCTTCTTCGCTATATAAACGGATACACACACCCGGAGCAATACGGCCACAACGCCCTTTACGCTGATTGGCTGCGGCTTGAGAAATTGCTTCAATTGGTAAGCGTTGTACACGTGAACGGTAGTTATAACGTGATATACGAGCAAAACCACTATCAATCACATAACGAATGTTTGGAACCGTAAGTGCAGTTTCGGCCACGTTCGTCGCAATAATAATACGACGGCCTTTACCACCCGGACTAAAAATCTTCTGTTGTTCAGAAACAGCTAAACGCGCATACAAAGGTAAAATTTCGGTATGTCTTGGCCCGTACTTTTGCAAGGTTTCCTGCAATTCTCGAATTTCTTGCTCTGTGCTTGAGAAAATTAGAATATCGGCATGTTCTGGGTGACCTTTTGCTTCCGCATCAGCAAAACATTCTTCTACGGCTTGTACAACTGCACGAGGAAGGTTTTCTTCGAAATCATCAAACTCATCGTCATCACTGCCGCCAATATTCATTTCTGAAATTGGGCGATAAAGTACTTCGACAGGATAACTACGCCCTTCTACTTCAAAAATAGGTGCGTCATTAAAGTAATTACTAAAGCGATTTACATCTAAAGTTGCCGAAGTCACGATAACTTTTAGATCTGGGCGTTTTGGCAGTAACTGCTTTAAATAGCCCATAATAAAATCGATATTGAGTGAGCGCTCATGCGCTTCATCAATAATGATCGTGTCATATTTAGACAAATAACGGTCATTACCTAACTCGGCAAGCAAAATACCGTCGGTCATTAACCGTACGATAGAGTCCTGCGAACCTTGTTCATTAAAGCGGATTTTAAAACCAATAGACTCGCCAAGCTTTTCGCCGACTTCTTCTGCAATACGTTGAGAAACACTACGTGCAGCTAAACGACGTGGTTGGGTATGACCAATCATTCCCGTTAAGCCACGTCCCGCTAACATTGCAATTTGAGGAAGCTGAGTGGTTTTACCTGAACCCGTCTCACCTGCCACAATAATTACCTGATGCTTTTGAATCGCATCAATTAAGCGGTCTGCATATTGAGAAACAGGTAAATCCTGATTCAGTTTAATTTTAGGGAGACGTTCAAATCGCTGCCTTACTTTGGCATTAGATTGTTCAAATAATTTTTCAATCTCTGCTGTATTGGCTTTTTTATCTTTACGCAAACGATTTAAACGGTAACGATCTCTTGCCATCACCCACTGATCAATATTTAAATCATTCTGCACAGACAAATTTTCCTGAAAATACAACAATCCTCTATTTTACGCTCTAATGACCATAAGGTAAAACAGTTGGTTTTTTATATATTTTTAATTTTTTAAAATTTTACCCTTGAATTTTGACTAACGAGACTTCATGTTGTTAGGCAAGTTTCTTTTACGATAACTGTCATTTGATTTACATGTTTTTGCAGTCAAATCGAATACAGTGTTTGGGGACTTAAAAATCGTAAATTTATCACTTATTCGATTTTCCGATTTTAGTCATGTAAAAATACTATTTCCCCAATAAAGAATTTTTATTTATTCTACATCTCGTAAACAAGTTTAAATATAAACCTCAATCATGGAGACAATGATGAGCTTGATTAATACTGAAGTTAAACCATTCCAAGCAACTGCTTACCACAACGGCCAATTTGTTGAAGTTAACGAAACTAACCTTAAAGGTAAATGGTCTGTTGTATTCTTCTATCCAGCTGACTTCACTTTCGTTTGCCCAACTGAACTTGGTGACTTAGCTGACAACTACGCTGAATTCCAAAAACTTGGTGTTGAAATTTATGCTGTATCTACTGATACACACTTCACTCACAAAGCTTGGCACGACACTTCTGAAGAAATCAAAAAAATCCAATATCCATTAGTTGGTGACCCAACTTGGACTCTTTCTAAAAACTTCGACGTTCTTATCGAATCTGAAGGTTTAGCTGACCGTGGTACTTTCGTTATCGATCCAGAAGGTAAAATCCAAATCGTTGAACTCAACGCTGGTGGTATCGGCCGTGACGCATCTGAACTTCTTCGTAAAGTAAAAGCTGCTCAATACGTACACGCTCACCCAGGTGAAGTTTGCCCAGCTAAATGGAAAGAAGGCGAAGCTACTCTTGCTCCATCTATCGACCTAGTTGGTAAAATCTAATCTCTTATTAGATTTTAAAAACTCAAAGAACCATCCCTCATCGGATGGTTCTTTTGTTTTGAATAAGCACATCACATTTTCTACTGATACTTTTACAATTATGTCCTTCCCCATTACACGAAGTTTGAGTAATGTCGAATAAATAACCGATGTTTTTTGAGCTTAAGTAATATGAAATAAAAGGGGAAAAATTTATGGCGAATACTGTGGCAGTCACTTCATGGAAATACAATGCGACTTCACGTCATCTAAAAATATTTTATAGCGATGGTTCAGGTGAACTTTATCATCCTGTACCAGAATTTATCTATGACAACTTATTACGATCAACAGACAAAGCTGCTTTTGTACATAAATATTTAGAATTCGACTTACACTTTACTCGCCTATCTTTAGTGAATGCTTCATAACATAATGAAATAAGGCCTGCTTTGAACAGGCCTTTATGAATGAATAAATCAGATTTTTAAATGGCTTACCTTGCCACTACAATGCATAAACCAGCGCCTACCGGCAAAATACTGCTCATAAAATTTTCATCTTTTTTAATTAAAGCTAAGAATGAACTGACTTCAGCCGCATGTGAAATGACATTATCAATAATGAGTACGCCACCTTTTAGCTTCATCAGCCGTTTTAAATCTGGCCAATAATTCTCATAAGCAGGACGCTCAGCATCTAACAAAATAAAATCGAAATTTTCCTGAGCTTCTTTTAAATAGTCGGCTGCATCTCCCACCCAAAAATCAACCAATTCATCTAATGCCAGTTCAGTCGCATGGCGTTTCGCCTCATGACTACGATTGGCATCGATTTCAAGCGTAGTTACTTTACCGTGAGTTGCTTGTGCCGCCTCGGCAAGCCATAAAGTAGAATAACCTGTTGAAGTTCCGATTTCTAAAATTGATTTGGCTTGCTGCATTCGAATAAATTGCGATAGCAGTTTTGCAGACTCAGCCTCAATATTGCGATACCTCAGCAAACGATCTGCCTGCTGGGCATCATGTCTTTTAAAGGTGTCATATAAATCGGCAACTCTTTGTAAGAAAAAAGTATTTGGCATATATTCACCCTTTAAAATCGTTATTTTATATAAAAGCCGTTTGAGTTAAGTGCTTTGAATTAACTTAAAACGCGGAACGATACTTCCATCAGCCATTTGCACCGTTTCAGTAAACATATCTAGAGCACGTACCCAAGTTGAATAGTCACCATAAAGACACTGATAAACGACTAACTCTTCTTCAGTCTCGCTGTGTTTTGCCACAGAAAAAACTTGATAGAGATTACCTTTATAATGCTGATAAATGCCGCGTTGCAATGACATGAAAGTACCTTTTAATGTTATGACATAAAATCTTTACAGCCATATAACATATATAAATTTTTAAATACTTTCACTTTAAAACACTACAAAAGATAAAAAAGAATATTTTAGAAATAAATTATTGATCTTATTTATGAATGTTTCCAATAATTCAAAAAACCGATTGAATAAATAAAAACATACTGTTTTACCTATTTTGTGTTTTCACGTACTATGCATCTATTGCAAGAATTTGGATGTATTGGAGTAAAAAACAGATGTTAGATCAAAACATTAAAACTCAATTAAAAGCTTATTTAGAACGTTTAGAAAGTCCAATCGAATTAGTTGCTGCTTTAGATGAATCAGATAAAGCAGCTCAAATTAAAGAGTTAGTGACAGAAATTGCTGAACTATCTGACCAAGTTACTGCCCGTTTTGATGGCAACAATACACGTCGTCCAAGCTTTGGTGTGGCTAAAGCAGGTGAACAGCCTCGTGTATTCTTCGCAGGCTTACCAATGGGCCATGAGTTTACGTCTTTGATCTTGGCACTGTTACAGGTGTCTGGTTATGCACCAAAAGTTTCTGATGAAGTGCTTAAGCAGATTAAAGGCTTAAACCTCAAAGCAAACTTTGATGTGTTTGTATCATTAAGCTGTCATAACTGTCCGGACGTGGTACAGGCGCTGAACCTGATTGCGATTTATAACCCGAACACAACAGCAACCATGATTGATGGTTCATTCTTCCAAGACGAAGTGGAACAACGCAAAATCATGGCTGTACCAATGGTATTCCAAGACAACGAGCACATTGGTCAAGGTCGTATGACCCTTGAAGAGATTGTGGCAAAACTTGATACCAACTCAGCTGAAAAAGATGCGGCAGCACTGAATGCCAAAGATGCTTTTGATGTATTGGTGATTGGTGGTGGTCCTGCGGGCGCAACAGCTGCAATCTATGCTGCACGTAAAGGTATTAACACGGGTATAGTGGCTGAACGCTTTGGTGGTCAGGTCATGGACACCATGGACATTGAAAACTTCACCTCTGTGCAAAAGACTCAAGGTCCTAAGTTTGCTGCCGAGATGGAAGCCCATGTTCGTGAATACGATGTCGATATTATGAACCTGCAACGTGTCAGCAAAATCACGGGTGCCAACCAGACTGCAAATGGCTTGGTTGAAGTTGAACTTGAAAACGGTGCGAAACTTGAATCGAAAACTGTAATCCTTTCTACAGGTGCACGTTGGAGAGAAATGAATGTACCGGGTGAGCAAGAATACCGTACCCGTGGTGTCGCGTACTGCCCACACTGTGATGGTCCATTGTTCAAAGGCAAACGTGTTGCCGTGATTGGTGGCGGTAACTCAGGTGTTGAGGCAGCAATTGACCTTGCAGGGATTGTTGAGCATGTAACTCTGGTTGAATTCGATACCAAACTTCGTGCAGACCAAGTGTTGCAAAACAAATTGCATAGCTTGCCAAACACAACGGTGATTATGAATGCCTTAAGTACAGAAGTGTTAGGCGATGGTTCACAAGTGACTGGCCTTAAATATAAAGACCGTGCGACTGATGAAGAGCATGTGGTAGAGCTTGCAGGGATCTTTGTACAGATTGGTTTATTGCCAAACACTGACTTCTTGAAAGACAGTGAAGTTGAGTTAACCAACCGTGGCGAGATTATTGTGAATGACCGCAACGAAACCAATGTGCAAGGTGTATTTGCTGCGGGTGACTGTACGACTGTACCTTACAAGCAAATCATTATTGCTACAGGTGAAGGCGCTAAAGCATCACTCTCTGCGTTTGATTACATCATCCGTTCTGGGCAGTAAAATCGGTCAAAATCATTATTATTTATTTCAAGCCTAGCATTACAAAATGCTAGGCTTTTTTAATACTAGAGTTACAACTTTTTAACAATTTTCGATCTTTATTAATCATTTACTTTATGTTTATATTTTAGACATCCATATTTGGATGCCATGAATTAGAAGGAAAAACACAATGAATAAATTACTTGTTGCTTTAGGTCTTGCTGCGACTGTTGCCCTTGTTGGTTGTAATAAAGATAAAGCTCCAGAAACTGGCGCAACTACAGGTGAACACTTAGAAAATGCTGCTCAACAAGCAAGTGCTGATATCAAATCTGCTGGTGATAAAGCTGCTGACGATATTGCAACTGCAACTGATAATGCTGCTGAGAAGATCGATGCTGCAACCGATCACGCTGCTGATGCGACTGCTAAAGCTGCAGCTGAAACAGAAGCTACTGCACGTAAAGCGACTGCTGATACAGCTCAAGCTGTTGAAAATACCGCTGCTGAAGTGAAAAAAGACGCTCAACACTAATCGTCTTTAGTATAAAAAAGCCCCTATTGATTAGGGGCTTTTTTTGGCTCTTAAAATCTTTTATGAAATTAAGCCTTCGTCACGCATCGCAATTTGTACAGATTGACGTTCTGCAACTTTATTACGTAATGCAATAATGTGCTTATATGGTGTTAAATCATGCTCAATTGAGTTTGACCAATTTGTTAAAACAAATAGATAAGCATCTGCTGGACCGAAATTATCATTTACTAAATAATCGTAATCAGATTCAGACAAATAATTATCGATATATTTTAAAAGACGGTCGATTTCTGCATAAGCTTTGGTTTTTTCATCAGTGGTTAACGGCGCCCCAAAGAAGACTGCATAAGCATCATGTAATTCAGAGTTCAAATATCCCAACCATTCCAATACTTTCGCACGGCCCATCCCTGATGGCGGAATTAAATCCTGCTTAGGATCATGCTGAGCAAGGAAAGGTAAAATCGCAACATTTTCAGTTAACATTAAACCCGGATTAATTTCTAATGCCGGTACATATCCCTTTGGATTAATTTCGTAATAGTCGGCGCCTTTTTCTGTTTTATGTGTTTTTAAATCTACTCGTTCTAAGTCAAAATCAACATTAATTTCATTTAAAATAATATGTGCAGCTAAAGAACATGCGCCTGGCGAATAATATAATTTCATATCTGATCCTTGTTATCTCATATTAACGTTTTAAATTGCTTCTAGAAAACCTGCAAGGTTTGCACAATTCTTTAATTGTAAAAAAGCGTAAACTTATAAAATACTTACACCATCTAATATTCTTGAAAAATTTATTCCTTGCAAGTTGTCTTGCGTGACGATTGTTTAAAATATGATAAAACACATTTACGTCACGCAATTTTTCCATTAATTACGTTTAAAAAGCTGGCTAATCCAATTCATTAATTCAGTTAAGAAATCAAAAATACCGTTTTTCTTATCATCATCAGGCTGGCTTGAATCTTTACCATTTAAATCTAGATCAACAATTACCGGATCATGGTCTGAAGAACGGTAAGCATCTTCGCCATAGAACAAAGCCTTTTGCTCATCAGTTTTATATTCTTCGTTGTAATCTAAAGCGGTTGGCTCATCTGCATTGATATGCCATGCAAAAGTTCTCACTACTTTTGGGTATAAATCTGCATCAGCAATTGCATGGTCTAAGTTACCTGCTCCACCATTTCCATTGGCATCGCTTGCAACACCAAACACATAGCTATATGCCTGAGCACCCTGTCCTACCTTAGTGTCATTAAGTAAGACTTTATAGTTCGCTTTTTCAAACGACAAAATAGGTTCTTCTTTTGCGTAGCTGTTCATATCCCCTACAAGTAAAGCATTTTGCTTAGGCACTTGAGTTGGATTTTTTGCGAGCCATTGCACAATTTGATCAACTGCTTTTACACGAGTCGGGTTCCAGCAGCCTTGACCATCGTTTTGGTCTGCATCAGTAGAGCTAGCATCTACCCCACTACAGCTTTTCGATTTCAAGTGATTTGGAATAACGGTAAACGTTTTATTACCACGAACGGCTTGGAAACTTTGCGCCAATGTTGTTCGGTTCTTGTCGCCCAAATCAAGCACGACAGGCTTATTTAAAGGTCTAACACGCTTACTGTTATAAATAATAGCAACCGCAATTGCATCACTACCTAAACGGTCTAAATTTTCAGGAACAACGTATTTCCAATCACTACCTAAAGCACTGGTTAAATGAGCAATTGCACTGTTCGGGCCATAACCATTGTTAGCAATTTCCATTAAACCGTACACGTCAGCATCAATCGCTTTTAATGCACTCACAATTTTACGATGCTGTTTATCAAACTCAGTTTGTGTCGTTGCACCGCGCTCCGTTGGGAAACCCGTTGCACCATTGTCATAGTTCAAAACGTTAAATGAAGCTACGCGAATGTGATTAGCATTTTTGGTAATGACACTTTGACGCGGGTTTGTTTGAGTAATCACTTCAGGTTGATTACGTCCAAGCACTGGTTGCACACGCCAACCATTAAAACGGTATTCTAAAATACCTTCAGCATTCTTAAGTTGATAACCCGAACGTAGCGTATTGGCAGCGCTAAAATTTGTCGGTAACCATGGAGTACGGTTTTGGTTGTTATAGCCGTCATCAAAAATAATTTTCGACAATAAATTTTTCTGAGCAAGAGCCTTGGCTTCAGGAGATAACGCTGGATATAAATTGGTTGGAATATATAAGCGGCCTAAGCTTAGAGATAATTCACCATAACGGCCGTAATTGCAGTTCTCGCTCACCGTTAAAGTCTGGGGTAATTTGACCAACATGCCTTGATAACGCTGCGGAGAATGGGTCGAACTACCTGTTAAGCTAGCAAATGGGAGTTCAAGGCTAATTGGCTGTACCTGATTTGCCATATTGCTATTACAAGTTTGAATATCTTGTTGTAATTGATCTAATTGCAATTGGTTTTGATAAGTTGTTAAACGACCACGCAAAATAACTTCATCGCCAACTTGTCCACCTTTTACAGCGCTGCTATTTGGGATATAAACAAAAATAGCATTGCTGACATTAGCACGTGCTTTCGTATCTGGTGTCTGAACATAGAAGCCAGAAAAACCATTGGCATAACGATAGTCAGCAGTTATCACACCACGTACGGTATAAGTCTGGTTTTGTGCTGCGGTTGATAAATCAGCAATTGGTGTATCGGAGCTTGAACAACTTACTGTTTCAACAGGTGGCTGTGTTGTTGAGCCAGATAAATTTGAAAAGTCATTTCGGTTTGTCCAAGCCGACCATGAACGGTCCAAATCAAATGCTGCGGTTGCATCAATACTTAAAGCTGGGTTCTCAGTTTCAATACGCTTAAAACTATTTCCCAAGCTCGAAACAGCTGTTCCCCATCCAGCTTCCGGACGCTCACCAATACGGCCAAAACGGTCTACAGGTGTGCCTTTATAAACAAGTACAACGGCATCATCCCCATTAAAGGATAACGCAGCGACCTGATTTAATTTACTACCAAGTTCAGCCTGTAACTCAGAGCGACCTACCAAAAACTTCTGCTTACTGGTTAACGATCCTTGTAAACGGAAAGTTGCTGTTTTTGCGGTTCCACCATTATTAAATTGTTGAATTTCATAGTCGGCTAAATTAACTGTAGTCCCATCTGGATTATAAATTTCCAAACCTTTGCGGTTACTACTGCCGTCAACATATTGACTAAACATGAGCTGTGCTTGTGCCCAAGGACTATATGTAAAAGCACCAAGTGCCCCTAATAGCACAGAAAGTGTGCGTAATTGAAAAGTTTTCATGAGTAAATATGTTCATTTGAAATTTATATAGATTCTTAGATTAAATATTGAACATGACATCTACATGAAGAAAAACATCGAAACATTTGACTTGACCACATGAAGACTTAAAATACCGCATTTGAATTTCAATATTGCCAAGGTTATGTCGATCGATCAGTTAGAAACGCAAATTGCAGACTTAGACAATTTGCCTGAACACCGTGAAATTGTGACGTTTATGCGTCGTTCAGCACCACTTAATACGTCTCAACGCACGGCATTAGAACAACATCGCGATTTAATTTTGGAATATCCTGTTGGTGACTTACGCCAACACTTCGAACATCCAGAACGTCCTTTAACTGTTGAAATCGGTTTTGGTATGGGTCGTTCATTAGTGCTTATGGCAAAAGCAAACCCTGAACGCAACTATGTGGGTATTGAAGTTCACGTACCTGGTATTGCTCAGTGTCTTTATGAAGCAGGTATGGCGGAACTTAAAAACTTACGTGTACTTGATGCAGACGCGATTCAGGTTTTACGTGAAATGCCAGACAACAGTATTAACTGTGTACAACTTTACTTCCCAGACCCTTGGCAAAAGAAACGTCATTTCAAACGCCGTTTTGTTATTCATGAGCGTATGCAACTGGTTGAACAAAAACTTGAGCTTGGTGGTACTTTCCACGCAGCAACAGACTGGGAACCGTATGCTGAATGGATGCTTGATATTTTAGACAACCGTCCAGATCTTGAAAACTTGGCAGGTAAAGGCAACAGCTACCCGCGTCCAGAGTGGCGCCCAGTGACTAAGTTTGAACGCCGTGGTATTGAGTCAGGTCATAAGATTAATGACTTTATCTTTAAAAAGATAAAGTAAATAATAAAAAAGGCCTAGTTTATTACTAGGCCTTTTTTATTTTAAAACCAATCTAGTGAATAAGTAGAATTAAAAATTAACTGAGTATAAAGATTTAAATGAAAATAACTTTTGAATTATTAGTTATATAAATATAATAATAACCACCATTTTAACTAGACAGAAAATAACAATGAAGCTTTTCGCATTTCTAATTTGCATAATTGTCTCAAGTGGCTGCTTTGCCTCAACTCAAGAAGACTTTGAACTTAAATATTACAAGTTAATGGAACGATACATTCAAACACAATCGGATAGAAATCAAATCATTTCCACAGAAGCAAAAACTGAGCAAGAAGATCTTGTTAGGTCTAATAAACTCAAAGCTCTTGATTGCAAAGGATGGAAAGAAAATATTGAACTTTTTGACTTTATCTTAAGTAGATTTAAAGAATATGAATCAGCCTCAGAAGAGGTTAGAACAATGGGATATACTAAAGAAAATCTACAGGAGGATTCTGAATGGCTGCGCGAGCAATTAGACAAGCCAGAGAACAAATGTAAATAAACAAAATTCAATGAACCGCCGAAGTGAAGTGCGGTTTTTTATTACCTACTAAAAGCGGATACAGACAACGTAACAAGCAGATACTTATTTTACTTCTAATTACCAGCATCCCCCTCTTGAGGTATATTATCTTCCTTTATTCCCCCCCTAAAATAAAAAGCTCTCAATCATTATAATTTTCTTTAAATGTCACTTTAGCTATTCTCTAGACTTATTAATATTCATAAATCATGTTAAAAATATAAAAATGAACGCTTCAACAACTAATTACTTAAACTCACGAGAAGTCAGAAAATACTATGTTAAAAATTTTAGGGCGCGATAACTCCATTAATGTTCGCAAAGTCTTATGGTTGTGTGAAGAACTAAATCTTGAATATGAAAGAGAAGATTGGGGTCGCGGCTTTCGCTCTGCTCAATCACCTGAATATTTACAATTAAACCCAAACGGGCAAATACCTGTTGTTATAGATGGTGATTTAGTGCTTTGGCAGTCCAACAGTATTATCCGTTATTTGGCAAATGCATATGATAAAGAACATCAGCTTTACCCTATTCAAGCGAAAGAAAGATTCTTTGTTGACCAATGGATTGATTGGCAAGCGATCGAGCTGAATAACAGCTGGACTTATACAATTATGTCTCTGTTGAGACACTCACCAGATCATCAAGATCCCAACTTATTACAACAAGGTATTGATGACT
This sequence comes from Acinetobacter sp. TG2027, assembly GCF_000302435.1. Classification (NCBI taxonomy): domain Bacteria; kingdom Pseudomonadati; phylum Pseudomonadota; class Gammaproteobacteria; order Moraxellales; family Moraxellaceae; genus Acinetobacter; species Acinetobacter sp. TG2027. The sequence continues at coordinate 79,794 of NZ_AMJN01000047.1, forward strand.
GGAATCATCATATGCAGATTCTCGATCAACAACTCGTAAAAACTCAGGCCTATGTTGCAGGTACTGAGTTCACTCTAGCGGATATTCCAATTGGTCTATCGGTACAGCGCTGGAAAGCTACACCTTTTGACCATCCAACGCTTAAAAATGTCGACCAATATTTTGAACGTTTAAATCAGCGTGCGGGCTTCTTAAAATGGGGAAATAACGGCGAACCTTGACCTTTAAATAAGCTTTAATCCGAGTGATGGCGCTTCACGATGCCATCACTTAAAAGTTGATAGACCTGTTTTAAATCATCTCGATTTGCTTGAGCCAATAAGCCTTGATGCAATGTCAAGATATTTTGATCCCCCCTTACGGCAGGCCCTGTTTGCATTTGCTTTGGATCATTTTCAGTCGCTTTTTTTGCTGTTTCCAAAATTAAAGGATAGAGCAAACTAAAGTCGACCTGCTCTTTATCTACTACCTGCTTTGCCATATCAAAACAATAGTTACTAAAATTACAGGCAAATACTGCTGCTAAATGCAAAGTTAAACGCTGTTTTGAGGTGTATTGATATACTCTATTACTTAGGCTATTTGCTAAATCTGAAAGTAGTTCTTGATCAGTATCTGTTACCGCTTCCACAAATAATGGTGTTGCTGACCAGTCAACGTCTCTTTCAAGGCTAAATGTTTGTAATGGATAAAATACCCCTGCATTTGTATGCACATGACTGACGACTTCAATATCTGTGCTACCAGAGGTGTGAACCATAAGTGTTTCAGGAAACAATTCATGAATCTGTTTTGCAAGCTCTGCAATCGCACTATCTGAAACCGCTAAAATGATAAGATCGGTCGGTTGAAATTCGCTAAGAGACTGACATGCTTTTACCTGAAACTGCTCTGCAAACTTTTGGGTTTTCTCAAAATCACGCGCATAGACTTGTATGATGTGATGACCTTGAGCCAACAATACCTTTGCTAAATGAAAGGCAACTCGCCCACTTCCAACCAAACTGATTTTCATATCAATCCAACACTATTTATTCCAACAAAAAAGCTTCTCAAAATGAGAAGCTTTTTTCAAATTAAAATATCTAATTTTTCATACATCAGAATATTATTGAGCTACTGAAAACTCGATACGACGGTTTTTAAAGCGTCCTTCTTCTGTCGTGTTCTCTGCAACAGGCTGATCAGAGCCATGACCTTGTGCAACTAATTTAGACCCGTCTACACCTTTAGATGTTAAATAGTCGACTACTGCTTGAGCACGGCGCTGTGATAAAGCTTTATTTGCTGCTGCATTACCCGTCGAGTCAGTGTGACCACCCACATTTAATTTCACACCACTGACTTTATTTAAAAGTGTTGCAGCTTGATCAAGAATAGCTTTATTGTCTGCTGGAATATCGCTTGAGCCACTCGCAAAGTTAATGATTTGCAAGTTAAGTGCTTTTACTAATGCATTTATATCGACATTATTCGGATCAATTGAGCCTAGAGCAGTTTGCGAAGCAGTTAAGCTATTGCTTACAGATTGCTCAGCTGTTTCTGGTGCAGTAGAAACAACTTCAGTGTGAGGAACAAGAGCTTTTACTTTTGCGGTTAATGCTGCTAACGCTGCTGCATCACCTGCTTTCAAAGTAATTTTGTCACCTATCCATTCTAAAGATGCATTTGGCACACCTTTTAAGGCACCAAGCACGCCAGCAAGTGCATCTTTATCTGTAAATCCAGCTGCATATGTTTGACTAGTATCAACGTTACAATCCTGAGTTGATGAGAAAACCTGCTTAACTTGAGTTTGTAGGGTTGCTAAGAATCCTTGATCGCCAATACCTGCCTGACACTGGCTAACAGCACCTTTATCATCTGTGCTTAAGGTTAAACTCGCAGGTGCAGCTGCGGTAGTAGCCTCAACACCACTGGCAGCCGTTGGTTCAGGTGCTGGTACAGCTTCTTTATGCTGGCAAGAACGCCATAACCAAGCAATGATAAGACCCAAAATAATTAAGGCAATAATAGGGAGGAACCCACGAGATTTGCCTGTTTTTTCACTGGCTGCAGCTAATGGTGGGGCTGCTGAAGTTGCATGTGGAACTGAAGATAAACCTGCACCAAGTCCTAAAGGAGCTAATAGACCCACTGCCCATCCCGGCAAATGCGAACGAATAGTATCTGCATGCTGACGTAAATAATTTACAATACTCTGTTGATCGTTTCCGGCAACGTCCGAAATTGCATTAAGGCTAGGTTTAATTGCACTGTTGAGTGTGCTTTCGATTTCATTATTTGGTGCTGTACCACTTAAATGAGTCAGTACAGTATTCTTGATTTGGTCATTATGAGAAAAAAGGTCTGATAACGAAGGAGCCAAACTGTTTTTTAATTGTCCAATAAGATCAGGTTTAGCAGCTAATAATGAAAGTAAAATTGGATAAAACTTAGATAAAGCATTCGATTTTTCGCCTAGGTATCCATCCTGATTATCTAATATTGTTGATGATACTTTTTCTTTAAGCAGTTCTATAGGGTTTATCGACATTGGTTATTCTCCCGAATTTTATACGTCGTAACCAGCAACTTTTGATTATTCAAATACTTCTCTTTGCTGATAGTTTTTTATTCTAATGTGCGCTCAATCTTTTGTTGTTTTTTAAATAATTTATATACAAATTTCCATCTAGTATTTACAAAACAGGCAGATCTTATTGATCTACCTGTTTATATTTTAAATTTACTTTAAATAACCGTTTTATCAGTTAGCAAAAGTTTGAAGTACTTTACCGGTAAGGTTTTGACCCAGCAATGGAGTATTTTTCCCTTGTGATAAAATTGTGTCTTTGCTTACTGTCCAGTTTAATTCAGGATCTACTAATACCCATCCTGCTTCATCTTCCCAACGCGTAGTCATATTGGCAACCTGCGCAGGTACGCTAGTCACTTTTTCAACCCACTCTAAAGGTTCAAATAAACCTTCATTAATGAGCTGAATGCCTAAAGATACATAAGTATCAAAAGCAGTAATGCCCGGTTGAGTTTCAGCAAATGGTGCCATTTTTGCTGAACTGCTTAAAGGCTCATGATGCGTACAAATTGCATCAATCACGCCTTCTTTTAAGCCTCGACGTAAAAGTTCTTTATCTTGCTCAGAACGTAATGGTGGACGAACATGCGCAAGTGAATTAAAACCATCAGTTAAGTGTTCAGTTAAATGCAACTGATGCATTGCTACATCGGCAGTCACAGGTAAACCTTTTGCTTTTGCTGCGCGAATTAATTCAACCGATGCACCGCAAGATAACAAACCAAAGTGAGCTTTTACGCCAGTTGCTTCAATCATAAGCAGATACTTTGCAATTGCTACAGTTTCAGCAATTGCAGGAATCATCGGCAAACCTTGGCGAGAAGCAATAAAGCCTTCGTGTGCACATCCATCTTTAGCAATCTGCGGCTCTTCAGCATAAAATACAACTGTTAAACCAAGACCCGCTGCATATTCCAAGGTACGAATAACTACATCATCATTTTCAAAAGCAGCATTTGCATTAGAAACAGCAGTACAACCACCTTTTTTCAAGCCCGCCATGTTTGCTGGTTGCTTACCATTTAAACCTTGGGTCTGAGCACCAATGATATGCATGTGAATGCCCCCATCATGCCATGCCTTTTCAATCAAGCCATGAATGAGAGCACCGTTGTCTTGTACAATCGGCTTTGAATCAGGTGGTGTAATAACATGCAAAATACCATTGGCACGTGCTGCCTTACCTTCCGATTTCAATGTCCCATGTTGCTGTTGACCCGGTTCACGCAAACGCGCGCACAAATCAACCATGGTTGGCATTAACCATTTTCCTTGGCCATCAATGGTTTGCTCAACTTGCTCTACAGGAGCAACCAACTTGCCATTTTCAATATATACAGTTTGTACGCTGTCTGTTATTTGGATTGGGTCTAACACACGTACATTTTCAATTTTTACAATACTCATGTGATCCATTCCTTACAACGTAATCGCTTCAATTAAACCTTGCTCTTGGAGTTGGCCTTGCATTGATAACGCCAATACCGCCATACGAACTGCAATACCATTGGTTACTTGTTTCAAAATAACCGACTGGTCTCCATCAGCAACACTTGAATCAATTTCTACACCACGGTTCATTGGTCCCGGATGCATCACAATGCAATCTGGTTTAGCTAAACCAAGACGTTCTTTGTTTAAACCATACATTCTGTAGAATTCAGACTGTGAAGATAACGCTGGAGAGTCAATACGTTCGTTTTGAATACGTAAGGCAATAATCACATCACAATCGGCAATGCCTTCATCCATCTTGTTAAACAAGCGAACGTGCTCGCCATATTCCGAAAAGCCCACTGGCAATAATGTATTCGGTGCAATCACACGAATATCTTTACAACCTAGGGTTTGTAATGCAGCTACATCCGAACGTGCTACGCGAGAGTGTTTAATGTCCCCGATAATAGCAACGCTTAAATCTTCAAATGTTTTTTTTGTTTCACGGCGAATAGTCAGCATATCAAGCATCGCTTGCGTCGGATGAGCATGACGTCCATCCCCTGCATTAATAATCGCGACCTTTGGACATACATCTTTAGCAATGAAATGTGCAGCACCCGAAGATGAATGGCGAACAACAAAGATATCCGCTGCCATTGCTTCAAGGTTCCAGAGCGTATCGCGCAGAGTTTCACCTTTTGAAGTACTTGAACGAGCAATATCAATGTTCAGTACATTGGCAGACAAACGTTTTGCTGCTGCTTCAAAAGTAGTACGGGTACGTGTGGAGTTTTCAAAGAAGAGATTCATAACCGTCAATCCCTCTAAGAGCGGACGGTTAATTAAATTATTATTATCGTCTAAAAAGCTTTGTGCGGTATCTAAAATCTTGGTGAGGTTTTCTTTTGAAAGTCCCTCAATCGTTAAAAAATGTTTTAAATTTCCGTCTTGATTGAGCTGAACCTGGCTCGGTTGATGCAACGCTGCAATATGCATAATGGATTCCTATGGGTCGAATCGCGAAAACGTGCATAGTGTAGCTGAATTCCGCTCTTTTCGCAGAAGAACTTTACAGAATAAGGCCCTAAATTGACCAGAAAATTTAGAACCTTATTGGCAATTACCTTAATGCACCAATGTAATGGTGCGGAACTTGTGCCCGATAAATATCCTCGGCGGTAATTTCCGACTCTTCATCGACTTTAACAACAGCAATTTTTTCTTTTTGAGAAGGCTCAGGTATTGTATCAACCAACGATTTCAATCGTTCAACACATCGTTTTAATTCGTCATCCTCTGATTCTAGTGCCAGCGCAATGACATATTTTGCATAATCTTTATTTTGGACAACGTACATTGCATCAATTACGCGCCCCGTCACCCTACGCATGCGTACATATATTTGTGTCGCTACTGAGAAAGCATCCGCATTAGCAATAAAACCATTCCCCATCATGTCTTTCATTTATAATTACCCCATCAATTTAAAATAATAAAATGGTTAAAAACTGGCTATGTTTGTTAATTAAATAACCATTGATAGGATTGAGTTAGCAAAATACATACCACTTTAATTGTTTTAATCTTTAAAAATCAGTTTATTGGTTGGATTATGATAGGTTGCAATAATTTAAAAACCTTTACACATCAAAATAAGTTAAACTTTGCATCGTTAATATTTATATGTTTTGGTCAATCGAGTTTATGAATACCTCTTTACGTTTAAACCACTATTGGATTACTTGTGCTGATGGTTTAGAAGCCCTCTTACAAGAAGAAATAGAACAGCTTGGCACCAAAGTGACAGAACGTAAAGCAGGACGTTTAATCATTGAAGGAACGCTTGACCATGCTTATCGCATCTGCATGTGGTCGCGTCTTGCCTCTCGTGTTTTACTTCCAATTCATACTTATGAACTCGAACATACACACGATACGCGTGATGTAGCAGAAGAGCTTTATGAAGGTGCGATTAGCTTTGACTGGTCACTTATTTTTGCACCACAAAGTACCTTCGCAATTCGCTTACATGCAGAGCGTGAAATTAAGGTTAACACTCAATTTGCAACACTTAGAGCAAAAGATGGTGTAGTTGATTCCTTTATGGAAGCTGTAGGTCGTCGTCCGAGCATTGACACTAAACAACCAGAAATTACGTTATATGTTTTAGCAGGTAAAACTGAGCATACATATTGCCTAGATTTATCAGGTGATTCATTACATAAACGTGGTTACCGTCGTTATATGACGGATGCGCCAATTAAAGAAAACCTTGCTGCGGCAATCTTACAAAAAGCTCAGCTTCAAAAGCGCAACCCAGAGATTGTGCTCGACCCGATGTGTGGTTCAGGTACATTTATTATTGAAGCATTAATGATTTTAACTGACCGTGCACCAGGCCTTGTTCGCCGTTTTGGCTTTAATGGCTGGCATGGTCATGACCGCGAACTTTGGCTTTCACTTAAAGCTGAAGCAGCAGAACGTCATGAAAAGGCGCTTGAATTACCTTTACCTAAGTTTTATGCCTACGATGCAGACTGGGAAGCTGTAAAAGCCACCCGTGAAAATATTATTGCGGCAGGCTTTGAAAAAGTATTAGGTCAAATTCAGATTGAAGAACGTACTTTAGCGGACTGGCCTGATTTTTCAGCTGAAGGCAAAACTGCATTTATTGTGACTAACCCTCCATATGGTGAACGTTTAGGTGATAAAGCATCTAACCGCTCTCTTTACTTAGGTCTATCTGCACTTCTACAAAAACATTTTCCAAATCAATATGCAGCAATTATTGCAGCGCAAATTGAACAAGCCGATGTTTTAGCATTTGAAGCGCCTGAAACCTTACGTTTAATGAATGGTAAGTTACCAATTTACATTCGTTTTGGTTCAATTAAGCCAGAAAAAGTAACTCAGCCATTCTTAGCAACTTGGCAAGCTCAACCTATTGAAATGGAAGAAGCTCAAGATTTTGCTAATCGTTTGCAAAAAAATATGACTGCCTTGAAAAAATGGGCAACGAAAGAAAATGTTTATTGCTTACGTTTGTATGATGCAGACTTACCTGACTTTAATGTCGCTGTTGACTTATACGGCGATCGCTTACATGTTCAGGAATATGCACCACCAAAAACAATCGATCCTGAAAAAGCAAAAAAACGTTTTAATTTAGCACTCGCTGCAATTCGTGCTGTTACCGGTTTAAACCGCGATGCCATCTTTATTAAGACACGTGCGCGCCAAACAGGTACTAATCAATATACGAAACAAAGCACAGCTTCAAAACGTTTTATCGTTCAGGAAGGTAAAGCTAAAATATTAGTTAACCTGACAGATTATCTAGATACAGGTTTATTCCTTGACCACCGTCAAATGCGTTTACGTATCGCACAAGAAGCTCGTGGTAAGCACTTCTTGAATTTATATAGTTATACTTCTACAGCAAGCTTACATGCTGCTTTAGGCGGTGCTGCAAGTACGACAAGTGTAGACTTATCTAATACTTACTTAAGCTGGTCAAAAGAAAACTTCGTTTTAAATGGCCTGACTGTAGATCACGCAGATGAACAGCACATGTTCTTTGCGAGTGACTGTTTTGAGTGGTTAAAAGAAGGTCACGAACAATATGACCTTATTTTTATCGATCCACCGACATTCTCAAACTCTAAAAAGTTCTATGGTACTTTCGACGTCCAACGTGACCATGTTTCACTCATTAAACGTGCAATGAACCGTTTAAATAGTGAAGGAACGCTCTATTTCTCAAACAACTATCGTGGTTTTGAAATGGATGAAGAGATCGAAGCTATTTTTCAGGTTGAAGAAATCACTTCTGAAACCATTGGCCCTGATTTTAAACGTAATCAGAAAATCCACCGTGCATGGAAAATTCAGCATCCTGGTCTAGATCAATATTAATAAGACTAGAGGTTATTATTACTTCACGGTAATAATAACCTCGCCATGAACATTTTTTGATTCAAAATCATATTTGGTAAATCGGTCTGCTCTTTCCGGTAATGCCATCATTTCCAGTTTCTTCTTTTCCTTACTATCGATAACATGGTTTTGTTTTTGTTCTTGATAAGGTGAAAGTACACTTGTTCTAAGTGCATCCCATCGAACTTGTTGTAAATAATTATCCCCTAACACCTGACGTGCTTGTTGTTGTTCTATCATTGGTTTCTTAGCATCGTCTTGAGCTTTCGCAATAATCACAGGTAAAGCTGCATTTACTGCCCCTGTTTGTGTTGCTAAGGCCCCTTCACTTAGAGGCTGTGCAGCCCATACATTGATGGGTATTAGCGAAATAAAACCTAAAATACACAGCGCAGGTCCTTGTTTATTGTTCATTGCATTTATCCTAAATTGTTATTGTTCGTTATATCGAACAAAATTAACAATTTTTTAAACATGTCGCAATGTTATAAATAGACTTCCCGACAATTAACATTGATCATTTTAAAACCTGAAATATTTCACAAGCATTTAGTGAATATTCAAGTTGTTTTATAGATTTTTATCTCAGACTTGTACGACACTGCTAAATCACTTACTGTAATTTTATAATTTATCTGTAAATTGATTTTATTTATAAATAAACACCATTCGAGGTGAAATAATGCTTCAGCAGTGCTGCCAACTATTAGAAGATCGCCAGCTCAAAATTGCTTTTATTGAGAGTGCGAGTTCGGGTTATTTAACAAGTCAGTTTTCTATTCACAAAAATAGTGGTGCAGATATTTTACTAGGTGGCTTAGTTAGCTACGACCCAAGTATTAAAATTAGTATTTTAAATATCGATCCAAAGTTAATAGAGACTTACACAGCAGAGTCACCGCAAGTCACAGAGGAAATGTGTAGGCTGGGTCAAAGCTTATTTCAACAAGCTGATATTATTGTCAGTTGTACTGGGCTATTAAAATCTGGCGGAAGTGAAACCCCAGAAAAACCTGTGGGCACCTTTTTTATTTGCATTTCTTACCAACAGCACATTTATCATTATCGTTATTTTTTATCTGGTCACTCAGAACAAAAGTTAAAGACATTAACTCAGAAAGTTTCAGATGCCATAATTGCTTTACTCACATCAACCATAAAAACTGATTCACCATAAAAAAAGAGAATATGTTTCCATATTCTCTTTTCGGTTTTAGCAGAAAAAGCTTAACTGAGTTTCATTTTATCGAAGACTAAATGCCCATTTTCGCCTTTAACTAGAATAGTATCACCTGCGACAAAATCACCCGACAAGATTTTTTGTGCTAATGTGTTTTCAATCTGTTGTTGAATCGCACGTTTCAATGGACGCGCGCCATAGACAGGATCGAAACCAGCATCAATCAATAAATCAAAAGCGGTATCATCTACAGTTAGACTCATGTCACGATCAACAAGACGCGAACGTAATCGATCCAACTGAATATCGGCAATACCACGAATTTGTGCTTTTTTGAGTGAATGGAAAATCACAAGCTCATCAATCCGGTTAATAAATTCCGGACGGAAATGCTGACTTACCGCATTCATTACAATGGTACGCACTTCATCATCAGTTGCACTTTCGCCAAGCTCACGTACATCTTGTGAACCCAAGTTCGAAGTCATCACAATTACCGTATTTTTAAAGTCCACTACTCGACCTTGTGAATCGGTTAAGCGGCCATCGTCCAATACTTGGAGCAAGATATTGAATACATCTGGATGTGCTTTTTCAACCTCATCAAACAACACCACGCTATATGGCTTACGGCGAACAGCTTCAGTTAAAACACCACCTTCTTCATAACCGACATATCCTGGAGGCGCACCAACTAAACGGCTAACAGAGTGTTTTTCCATGAATTCACTCATGTCGATACGAATCATCGCATCATCACTGTCAAACAAGAAGTTAGCTAAAGCTTTAGTCAACTCTGTTTTACCAACACCTGTTGGACCCAAGAACAAGAATGATCCACTAGGACGATTCGGGTCAGACAAACCGGCACGTGAACGGCGAACAGCATTCGATACCGCAACAACTGCTTCATCTTGCCCAACTACGCGGTCATGTAAAAACTCCTCCATATTAAGAAGTTTTTCACGTTCGCCTTGCATCATTTTAGCAACCGGAATACCTGTTGCAGCACTAACAACTTCAGCAATTTCATTTTCAGTTACTTTAGTACGAATGAGTTTTGGCTCTTCGTTCTCCTCTGCAACTTCATCTTGCTCCAGTTGTTTTTGCAACTCTGGAATTACACCATACTGTAAACGTGCTGCCTCAGCCAAATCACCTTCACGCTGAGCTTTCTCAAAAGCAATACGCGCTTTATCAAGTTCCACCTGAGCCTGTTTAGTACCTTCTACCAAAGTTTTTTCAGACTTCCAGATTTCTTCAAGATCGTTGTATTCTTTCTCGACTTCAGCAATCTGTTTTTCAAGATGAGTGACTTCTGCTTTACTGCCGACATCTTCATCTTTTTTCACTGCTTCCAATTGCATTTTCAATTGGATTAAACGGCGATCTAGCTTATCAAGTGCTTCAGGTTTAGAGTCAATCTCCATTTTAATACGAGAAGCTGCCTCATCAATCAAATCAATTGCCTTGTCTGGTAATTGACGATCAGTGATGTAACGATGAGACATTTTCGCCGCAGCAATAATCGCAGAGTCTAAAATTTGCACACCATGGTGAGTGGCATATTTTTCTTTGAGTCCACGTAAAATTGCAATCGTATCTTCAACACTTGGCTCATCAACTAGCACTTTTTGGAAACGACGCTCTAAAGCTGCATCTTTTTCAATATATTGACGATATTCATCTAAGGTCGTCGCACCCACACAGCGCAATTCACCACGTGCTAATGCAGGTTTTAACATATTACCCGCATCCATTGCGCCATCACCTTTACCTGCCCCTACGAGTGTATGTAACTCATCAATAAACAGGATGATTTCGCCTTCGTGTTTTGCTAAGTCTTTTAAGACAGCTTTTAAACGTTCTTCAAACTCACCACGATATTTAGCACCAGCCAGTAATGAACCTAAGTCGAGGGATAAAACACGTTTATTTTTTAATCCCTCTGGCACTTCACCATTCACAATACGCTGTGCCAAACCTTCAACAATAGCGGTTTTACCTACACCAGGCTCACCAATAAGAACAGGGTTGTTTTTGGTACGACGCGATAAAACCTGAATGGTACGGCGAATTTCATCGTCACGCCCAATGACAGGATCAAGTTTTCCAGATAAAGCACGCTCTGTTAAATCAATCGTATATTTATTAAGTGAGTCACGTTGGTCTTCGTGATTATTACTCATGACTTTGTCATTACCTCGAATATGTTCAATTACTTTGCGTAAGCTGTCGGGAGTTACACCTACCGCACTTAAAATACTTTTAGTTTCGCCTGTCTCTGCCAAACCTAATAAAACCCAGTCAGTTGATAAAAATTCATCACCTGCTTTTTGCGCATATCTATCTGCCAGATTAAGCGCCTTAACAGCTTCAGGGTTTAAATTGACATCCCCAGTCGGATTCGCAATGGTCGGAGCATCTTTTATAGCTTGCTCAAGCTTTTGTTTAAGTTCAGGTAACCGTGCACCTGCTTGTTGCAACAAACTAATATTTGATGGCTCTTCTAACAAGGTAGACAAAATATGAATACCTGCGATAGCGGTATGGTCTTTACCCATCGCTAAAGATTGAGCATCTGAGAGGGCTTGCTGCAAGCGGTTTGTAAATTTCTCAAAACGCATTCTTGTTATTCCTCACAACAAATTTGTACTTGTCTAATAGATGGGAACACTTCTTCGGATTTCAAATAAATTTTTATATATTTTTCATAATGTTATAAAAATAACAATGAGTAAAACTCCATTATAATATGGGATTGTTTTGTATATATTTCAAGTATAGTTCAGCTACATTTTATTAAAATGATTGAATATTTAGATTCATGCTTATTCTTACTACGCTTTTCACAAAGTCCTCATTGAGAATGTAGTGATTAAGCTTTAGTTTATCTTGCTAGTTTCCTACTCGTTTTGAAATGAAAATGCACTTTAAACACATTATATTAACAACAACTTGTCTTTTTACTTCGGCACTAGCAATCGCTCAGCTTCCACAAGACTCCAGACGACCTGGTGGAATTGCAGTTGTTCCTCTAAGTACTGATATTACTCAGGTCACTTTTCAACAAAAGCCTGTTTTAATTAGCCAAGAAGGTCAGCAGCGTTATGCCGTGCTTGGTATTCCTTTATCTACTCCAATCGGCAGTATTCAACTCGACACAAATAAAGCCCCGATTCAAATAGAAGTTAAGTCTTATCCTTACGCAGAACAACGGATTAAAGTCACGAACCAAGATTATGTGAACCCTAATCAAAGTCAATTAGACCGCTACGCTCAAGAAGCAAAAGAACAAAATGATGTGTATACCTCATTTACACAGAGCTCATGGCAAACCCTACCTACATTTATACGCCCGACTTCAGGGAAATTTAGCAACTCTTTTGGAAGAAAACGCTTCTTTAACGGCGAGGAACGCGCGCCTCACTCAGGTCTAGATATTCCTGCGCCAGTAGGACAAAAAGTTGTTGCTCCCGCAGATGGTGTGGTTATCCAAACTGGATCTTATTTTTTTAATGGTCAAACCGTGTTGATTGATCATGGCCAAGGCTTAGTCAGCATGTTCTGCCATTTAAGCGCAATTAAAGTAGAGAAAGGCCAACATATCCGCCAAGGAGAAACGTTAGGTTTAGTAGGCAAAACAGGACGCGTGACAGGCCCTCATCTGCATTGGGGCATGAGCCTTAATAATGCTCGGGTAGATCCTCAGCTTTTTCTAAATACAGCTCGTTAATTTAAAGCTTTACGAAAATACTTTGGCGCTTCGATATAGCCTTCTCTTAGGTAAAATTGATGTGCCAAAGGTCTTTTCATTCCTGAATGCAATTCCATTCGATCACACCCTCGGCGACTGGCTTGTTGCTCAGCCTCCTTTACGAGTAAATGCCCTACACCTTTGCTACGCATATTCTCATCAACACACAGATAGCATATTTTGGCAAAGTCACCTTGTAAGGCAATTTGCGGAATAAAGTAGAGAGATAAAAAACCATAAATTTTACCTCTCTCTTCAGCAATCAAAATTTGTGAATTAGAGTCATTATGGAGTATCTCAAATTTTTCTTGAATAAGAGCAAGAGGCTGTGGGTATCCCATCTGTTTAAGTAGATCACATATGGCTTGAGTATCTTCCGATTTAGCAGAACGAATATTCACCTTTCTTCTCCCTATTATTTTTTAGTTATTTTTGACAATAAAAAAAGCCAACTCTCATGTCAGCTTTTTTTTTAATTTCTAGCTATCAAAAAATGCCTTATTCCGCTTCAATAATTTCGAAGTCATGTGTAATTTCTACACCACCATCGGAAAGCATTTTACTCGCTGAACAATATTTCTCGGCAGACAATTCAACTGCTTTTGCAACCTGCTTTTCTTTCACAGCTTTACCAGTTACCACAAAATGTAAGTGGATTTTAGTAAACACAGCCGGAATTGCGTCAGTGCGCTCAGCTTTTAAATTACATACAACATTCGTCACATCTTGGCGAGATTTCTTTAAAATAGTCACAATATCAAACGAAGCACACCCACCAAGTCCCATTAATATCAGTTCCATAGGACGTGGACCACGGTTTTCACCACCATACTCAGGTGAGCCGTCCATGATGACACTATGCCCACTATCCGATTTCGCTTCAAAAGCAACATTCTCTAGCCAATGTACACTTGTTTGCATTGCAACTACCCAAAAAAAATTATAAATTTAAGCAGGGTCTGTTGACATTTCATCTATGGATTGCGTTATAGCTAAAAATTAATCCAAATAAGACGCAAAACCCAGACAATGGCAATCCTTTGTCCAGTTTTGTAATAAAGTTTGTGAAATTTCAGCCATAATCTGAGTTGCAATTAAAGCAGCGCAGGCATAGCGCAAGACCAAGTTATTTTGTACGTTCCGTTGTTAAGATCTATTTATTTAGAATGGCTAAATTTCATAGTTCTTATTTGGTACGTCTAAAAGAATTGTCTTATGTTGCAACCATCTATGAAATGTCAACAGACCCTTGTTTTGTACACTAACATAAAATGAGTTGATAAGGAATTTCATCTCTTCTGTGTAATAGCTCATCTCGAGCTTGTGTGAATTGTTTACCCTATTCGGAACATATTAAGCATGACTTCAAATTTTTCACAACTCAGCACAGATGCTTTATCTCCGGGGCAACTACCTGAATCCGTTAAAGCATTGTTAAAACGTGCTCACATCAACAGATATCCAAAACGAACCACAATTGTTGATGCCGGAACAGAGTCAAAATCTTTATATTTAATTTTAAAAGGCTCAGTTTCAATTATTTTGCGTGAAGATGATGAACGTGAAATTGTTGTTGCGTATTTAAATCCGGGCGATTTCTTTGGGGAAATGGGGCTTTTCGAACCGAACCCTCAACGTACAGCCGAAGTTCGAACTCGTGATGTCTGTGAAATTGCAGAGATCTCTTATGACAACTTCCACGAACTTAGCAAACAATACCCAGACTTAAGCTATGCTGTTTTTGCACAATTAGTTCGCCGTCTAAAAAATACGACTCGTAAAATGACAGATCTTGCGTTCATTGATGTGTCTGGTCGTATTGCACGTTGCTTAATCGATCTATCTTCTCAACCAGAAGCAATGATTTTGCCGAATGGTCGTCAAATTCGTATTACTCGTCAAGAAATTGGCCGTATTGTTGGATGTTCACGTGAGATGGTTGGTCGTGTACTCAAAACCTTAGAAGATCAAGGTATGATCCAAACTGATGGTAAAGCCATTCTTATTTTTGATGCATCATTAGAAGAAAACACTGTTTCTGATGATGACTACGATGATGAAGAATAATATTCATTAAATTTTTAATAAAAAGCAAACTTCGGTTTGCTTTTTTTATATGCAACAATGAGTTAATACACAAAACTTACAAACTATTCTAATTTTATGATTTAAGTTGAATACATATTCTCCGTTAGGCTAACTCAAAATTTCCAAGGATTCCGCTGTATGCAATTTAACCCACTTAGTCGCACAGGCCTTAAACTTCCAGAAATTTGTTTAGGCACCATGACATTTGGTGAGCAAAACTCCCAACAAGAAGCTTTTGAACAACTCAATTACGCCTTGGCCAATGGTTTATATTTTTGGGATACGGCAGAGATGTATTCTGTTCCACCAAAACCTGAAACTTATGGCGCAACTGAAACAATTATTGGCAATTGGTTTGCCCAAAATGGACAACGTGACAAAGTCTTTCTCGCATCTAAAATTGCAGGTCCGGGCTTTGGAGGAACACACATCCGAGAAGGCAATACACGCTTTAACAGTGACCATATTGCTAAAGCTCTAGATGGATCACTTAAACGCCTCCAAACGGACTATATCGACCTTTATCAACTGCATTGGCCTGAACGTCATACCAACTTTTTTGGTACGCTCGCTTATGGCAATCAGCAAGCTGAAAATGATTACGACACAACACCTCTAGAAGAAACATTACTTGCTCTACAAGAAGAGATTAATCGCGGGCGCATTCGCTATATTGGTTTATCAAATGAAACCCCGTGGGGCACCATGAAATTTTTACATTTGGCCGAAAAGCTAGGTGTCAGTAAATTTGTAAGTGTTCAAAACCCATATAGCCTGCTTAACCGCACTTATGAAATAGGTATGTCAGAAATTGCTAAATATGAAGATGTCGGCTTGCTCGCCTACTCTCCTCTGGCTTTTGGTTACTTAACGGGTAAGTTTAGAAATGGTGCGCGTCCCGCTAATGCTCGTGTGACACTATTCCCTCGCTTTAGCCGCTACAGCAACCCTCAAAGCGAATGGGCGACTGAACAATACGCACAGCTAGCAGAAAAGCATGGGCTAAGCTTAACTCAAATGGCCTTAGCTTTTATTAAGCAACAATTCTTTGTGACAAGCACAATTATTGGTGCCACTAATTTAGATCAACTCAAAGAAAATATTCAGGCATTTGAGATTGAACTACCAAGTGAAGTTCTAAAAGGTATTGAGGCCATCCATACCCAACAGCCCAACCCTGCTCCTTAAATAAAAAACGGATGCTTAAGCATCCGTTTTCTTTATCTATATAAAATGTATATCTTATTTACGGCTATTATAAACTGCCATTGCCGCAGGTAAGTTTTTACGCATATCACCAATACGTTGTGAGTTAGATGGGTGAGTAGACAAGAATGATGAACCACCGCCACCTTCAAGCTTATTCATTTTTTCCCAAAGTGTAATCGCTGCATTTGGATTATAGCCTGCGCGCGCCATCAACATTAAACCACCTTGGTCAGCACGACTTTCCAAGCTACGAGAATATGGTAAGCCCACACCCACTTGTGTACCTAACTGAGCGGCAGCAGTACCAAGCTGGCCTACGTTATTACCCGCATAGCTTAAACCGATGCCTAGAGCTAAATCAGTTAAAGCTTGTGCACCGATTTTACTTTTTGCATGCTCCTCTAAAGCATGTGTCATTTCATGTCCCATAACAGCTGCAATTTCAGCATCTGTCAGGTTCAACTTATTCACAATACCTGTATAGAACACGACCTTGCCACCAGGTGCAACGTAAGCATTAATCGTATCTGATTTCAACACCGCTAACTGCCAGCTAAATGGTTGACCAGTCTGATTCATCTGGTTAGCATATGGTTTTAAACGGTTGAATACAGCATTAATACGGTTATATGTACTAGAGCTTGTATCGAGAGCACCCTTACCACGTGCTTCCTGCACCATCTTATTAAAACCTTGAGCAGATTGAGCATTTAAGGTTGCAGTATCTGCACCAGCCATGTCCGCCACTGTTGCACAGCCAGAAATGGTCATCACACTTGCTGCACACAAGCTTAAAAAGAGTTTTTTATTCATAACACGGATCACCTAAATCGATAAAAAGCTGTTTATTCTTTTGCACTTATTATAAGAAATACCACTCATGCTTTGAATGTCTCATTTCTTCATGATCATAGTATTTATGTAACGATCAAGTAGATAAAGTCATCAAATAAATCCAGAAAATTAAACAGATTACATTTAAACCCAAATAAACATGACTTAAGGTTTTAACTTTCTCTTCAAGATTAGGACTTTCCCTTTTCCAGAGTAAATAACTATTTTGTATGAGTACAACAGGAATTAACACACATGCGAACAAAACCGACAAGCTCATAAAAGCCGTCATAAAGAAATCTTCATGATATTCCTGTCCATAAATAACCAACATCGCCAGCGTGGGTGAACCACCAATAGCAAATAAAAAAGAATAAAAAATTGTTTTTGAAATAGTTGGTTGCAGCTTCATCCTGAGCCCATCCTTCCTTATCTATATATAACGTTTTAATCTGAATCTAATAAAACGAAAACTGCACTTTAGTCGGGTATAAAAAAGGCCCCCTTTCAGGAGGCCTTTTTAATCTTTGCTAATTAAGCAGAGAATGGATGACGTAAAACAATTGTTTCTGCACGATCTGGACCAGTTGAAACGATATCAATCGGACATTCGATTAATTGTTCAATACGCTTAACATAAGCCAAAGCATTTGCTGGTAATTGATCGATACTAGTTAAACCAACAGTCGACTCGCTCCAACCAGGCATAGTTTCATAGATTGGCTTCAAGCATTCAAAAGAAACCGCATCTGAAGAACCGACACAACCTGAATCTGTATTTTCATAACCTACACAGATTTTTACTTCTTCCAAACCATCTAAAACGTCAAGTTTAGTTAAGCAAATACCTGAAAGTGAGTTTACATCTACAGAACGGCGAAGAATTTCAGCATCAAACCAACCACAACGACGTTGACGGCCAGTAGAAGCACCAAATTCATGACCAACTGTACCTAGGTGTTTACCAATTGGGTCACCAGAATCAGCAGCTGCATCGTAAACTAATTCAGTTGGGAATGGACCAGCACCTACACGTGTTGTATAAGCTTTAGTAATACCTAATACATAATCAAGATGTAAAGGTCCCATACCTGAACCAGAGCTTACGCCACCAGCAGTTGTATTTGAACTTGTAACATACGGATAAGTACCGTGGTCAATGTCTAGAAGTGAGCCTTGAGCTCCTTCAAACATTACAGCCTTACCTTCTTTGCGATAGTCATGCAACACTTTAGTCACGTCAATCACTAATGGAGCAAGCACTTCACGCCATTGGTTGCAAAGAGCCAATACATCTTCAAATTTAACAGCTTCTACACCGTAGAACTGAGTTAATTGGAAGTTATGTAACTCAAGCATTTCTTGAAGTTTTTCTTCTAATGCTGCACCACCACGAACAAGGTCAGCAACACGCACTGCACGGCGAGCCACTTTATCTTCGTATGCAGGACCAATACCACGACCTGTAGTACCGATTTTAGCATTACCACGTTTCTTCTCACGTGCCTGATCAAGTGCAATGTGGTTAGGCAAAATGAGTGGACAGTTTGGAGAAATACGTAGACGTTCTTTAACAGGAACACCTTCTGCTTCCAAAATTCCCATTTCTTCAATTAACGCGGCTGGTGACAGTACTACACCATTACCAATTAAGCACAATACGTTTTCACGTAAAATGCCTGATGGAATGAGGTGCAATACAGTCTTTTTACCACCTACGACAAGAGTATGACCTGCGTTATGTCCGCCTTGATAACGTACTACCGCAGCCGCCTGATCTGTGAGCAGGTCGACGATTTTACCTTTACCTTCGTCGCCCCATTGGGTACCAAGTACCACAACATTTTTGCCCATAATAGCCTCATTACATCATGCTGTTAAAATTGGAAACCACCAGTAAAAATTTACCGTTGGCGATTAAATCTTTTCAATATTCCATTGTCCATTTTGCGACACAAGTTGATGGGTCGCATATGGAATAGAACTTAAATCATCATTACCTAACAATTGAACTACACGTAAACCTTGAGCACGTGCATTCGAAATTGCTGAGAGTAAATCCTGTTCTGAGCCTTTTGGAGCAACAACAGTTTCGATTTCGGCGAACTGATTTGCACCCAAGGCATATAAATCACAACTAAAGCCAGTAGCAGGACGTGCGCGGCCAAAGTGCTCACCAATACCATCATAACGACCACCCTGCGCTAAAGGCGCAGCACGATTCGGTGCATAGACCGCATACATTAAGCCAGTGTGATAGTGATAACTACGTAGCTCTACAACATCAATACCGATATTGAGATTTGGCCAACGGCCTTTAATTTGCGCAAGTGTCGTTTTAAGTGCATCTAATGCTGATTTAAACTCAGCATCTTGTAAGATGTTTGCACTTAAATTCGCCTGCAATGCTTCTAGATCACTAGAATAGCGGCCAAGTGCATAGAAATCAGAACCCATATTGAGGTTTTGAGTAAATTCAGCTAACTCTGGTAACGCTTTTCTTTGATAAAGATCTGAAAGCTCATGCTCTTCATTTTTTGACAGTCCAGCACATTTTACTAAACTGCGGAACAACCCTACATGGCCCAAATCTAGATGTGCGCCTTGTAAAGTGTAGATATTCTCGATCAACCCCAGCATAACATCGACCATTTCGACATCAGCTTCGATACTGTCATGCCCGTATAACTCTGCACCTAATTGTAGAGGTGCACGTGTGGCATTGAAATTTTGTGGTTTAGTATGTAATACAGTCCCTGAATAACAGTAACGTGCAACACCTTCAACTGGTCTTACATGTGCATCGATACGTGCAACTTGTGGCGTCATATCAGCACGAACACCGAGTAAACGGCCTGAGAGCTGATCAATGACCTTAAAAGTTACTAAATCTAAGTCTTGATTTGATTCTGATAATGAAGACAACGATTCGATGTATTCGATAAATGGTGTATATACCAATTGATAACCTCGTACCGCGAGGAAATCTAAAGCTTCACGGCGAAGTTTTTCAATGACTTGCGCCTGTTCCGGCAATACATCTGCTACCCCGTCAGGCAGCAACCATGTCTCTGAAATGGTCATATTTCAAGCCTAAAATCTGATCAACGTGGAACGACCCCACATAAAAAAATCGGGAACACACCCGATTTCTCTTAGTGTAGCATGATACTTTGTGCCATGCACCTGACAATTTGCATAAATCTTTCTTAATAAACTCTAAAGTCAAAAAGAAGATTTCATGAATTAACAATAATATTCAACACCTTATTCTCATTCACTCATATCATAGACAAAAGTTCTTCGACCAAAGAATGGGCCAATATCTGAGCTATCTCCTTGTTGCCAGTTAACCAGATTTAATCTTTGAATAGCTTGAGCTGCTTGAGTATTAAAAGCAAAGCAACCTTTTTCAAGATTTGCGATTTTTAGCTTTTGTCTGAAAGCAATTAATGAATGCACATTATTAAGCGGGTTATCGTCGGCAGAATACAGATGAGACTTTTCATACGCTAAATTTCTATCAGCATCCCACCGACTACTTGATATAAAATTAATAAAAAAAGCAGACTGGTTATTATTATTTCCCAATGCGCTTTGAATATCACCAGTTTCTAAGTTTTCTAAAACAGTTAAGTTATAACCATACCACTGCGAATTTAGAAGCCTAAAATACTTTTTATCTTGGCCTAAGTTATTATATCTTTCGACAATTGACTGCTTTTTCTCACTAAACGAAGGATTTGAATTAAAACTAGATATATAAGAAATATAAGATTGATTCCATTGAGTTTCTTTTAAACGATAACAATAACTATTTTTTGGAAACCTAACATTCTTATAATTTTGGTAGAAATCTATTAAATTTTTATCAAGTTGATTGTGAAGGCCCGTTTCTAAATTTTTATTTTCTTTATAGCCCGGTAATACACGATCAAAGATATTTTCACCCTCTAAATTCACAATTTCAAATTTTAAATTTTCTTTCAAATCAGGCGTTAATTCATACGTCCAACTGCTTGGTGTTAACCTTTTCACAGTATGTGTTTGTAAGGTCCCTTTATTTAAAACTTTCTGTTCAGTTAAAAGTTCAGTTTCTAGCGGTTGATTATGTGACTTTACAAAAAAGATTTCATTATTCTTAATTGAATATTGAGTAATTTCAAAAGAATCGCTATAGATACCTGAAGAAATATCAGAAGGTTGATAATAGACTTGGTAAATTTTGTCTTCTTTTTCTAAATTATTTTCAGCTTGATCATGGATATTTTGATCTGAGCCTTCACCACCACAAGCAGCTAAAATAATAGTAGATGTAAAAATTAAAAAACCACTTATTCTTTTTGAGTTAAATTTCATATGAACTCTATAATTAAAATTTTAATGTTTGCGAATCATACAAATAGATATAATTTTACACAACACTAATATTTAGAATTTTAATTATTTGAACTTTTCATATTAGAAATTAACAACCATAAAAAGGGTATTAATTTAACACCCTTAAATGATTTAAAATCATATTTAGAAAGAATCACACAGATCCAATAAACGATTTGCATAGCCCCATTCATTATCGTACCAAGCAAATACTTTAGCTTGATGCCCTACAACCATAGTTTGAGTTAAATCAACGATGAGTGAATAAGGTGAATGATTGAAATCACTCGAAACTAATGGCTCATCTGTTACCGCCATAATTTCTGCATAGTCTGTTTGAGATGCTTTAATTAGTATTTCATTAATGTGATGCACAGTAATTGGAGATTGCGCGATAAAAGTTAAGTCAATTGCCGCCACATTAATAGTTGGTACACGAATTGAATAACCATCAATACGGTCTTCCATTTTAGGCATGACACGTTTTAATGCGCCGAGTGCACTAGATGTGGTCGGGATAATATTTTGCCCTGAAGCTCTAGCACGACGTAAATCACGATGTGCGTGGTCAAGAACAGATTGATCTGCTGTCACTGCATGAATTTCTGTCATAAGCGCAGTTTCAATACCGAAAGCATCATCAATGATTTTGACTAATGGAACCAAAGCCTGCGTAGTACATGAAACGCTTGATATGATCTGATCAGTCACTTTGACTTCATTATGGTTCACACCATAAACAATGGCTGCGTCAACATGATCAAAAGGTGCCGCCCCAATAATGACCCGCTTCGCCCCTGCTTGTAGATGACGTGTCGCATCCGCATGAGAACGGAACAGTCCTGTACACTCAAGTACCACATCAATATCTAAACTAGACCATGGTAAAAGTTCAGGTTGTTTCTGCTTTAAAACCTCAACTTTTAGCGTTCGTTGATTTGACTGAATATTCAAAAAAACTTTTTCATTTTCAATCAATATATCTACATTGCCATTGAAACGGCCGTGCGTAGAATCATATTTAAATAAATGCACTAATGTCTGAACATCAGCTATATCGTTAATCGCCACGATTTCAAAATGAAATTGTTTTGGGCTTTCGAACCAGGCGCGTAAAACATTACGTCCAATCCGACCAAACCCATTAATGGCGATACGTTGCATGACCTATCCTTATCAACAAAACTACAAACTAAAGAAGGCATATAGTAAAGCACGTCAAGGCCAATTGAATATAGATTTTTAGCCAAATCACAGTTTTGTAAGATATTCCTTTTAAAATCGTTGGTTCGGTGGGGTTTTTCCGCTACAATTTAGCGTTTTTAAAAAATAAGCCCCGTATCACATGCTAAGGTTTGGCATAAAACAAACAGGCATTGATACATTTAGCCAAATTCGAAAATATGGAGTGACTTGGTTGTGAGTACTCGTTTAATGACATCTGCTGAAATTCGTGAAGCATTTTTGCGCTACTTTGAAACGCAAGGGCATACACGTGTCGCGTCGAGTTCTCTTGTTCCTGCCAACGACCCAACTTTATTATTTACAAATGCTGGGATGAACCAGTTTAAAGACTGCTTTTTAGGTCTTGAGAAACGTGACTACGTGCGTGCAACTACATCTCAAAAATGTGTACGCGCTGGCGGTAAACACAATGACTTAGACAACGTTGGCTACACTGCACGTCACCATACATTCTTTGAAATGTTAGGTAATTTCTCATTCGGTGATTATTTCAAACGTGATGCGCTTAAATTCGCATGGGAATTTTTAACCAGCGAACAATGGCTTGCTTTACCAAAAGATAAACTTTATGCCACGGTTTACCACACCGATGACGAAGCTTACGACATCTGGAACAAAGAAATCGGTTTAGCGCCAGAACGTATTATCCGTATTGGTGATAATAAGGGCGAAAAATACGCATCTGACAACTTCTGGGCAATGGGTGATACTGGCCCATGTGGTCCATGTTCTGAAATTTTCTTTGACCATGGTGATCACATTTGGGGTGGTTTACCAGGCTCACCTGAAGAAGACGGTGACCGTTTCATTGAAATCTGGAACAACGTTTTCATGCAGTTTAACCGTACTGCTGATGGCGTGCTTCACCCTCTTCCTGCTCCGTCTGTTGATACAGGTATGGGCTTAGAGCGTATCTCTGCTGTATTGCAACATGTTAATTCGAACTACGACATTGACCTGTTCCAACACCTATTAAAAGCTGCTGCAAATATTATTGGTATTGAAGACCAAGGTCAGCCTTCTTTACGTGTTGTTGCAGACCATGCGCGTTCATGCTGTTTCCTCATTGCTGATGGTGTAAACCCAAGTAATGAAGGTCGTGGTTATGTACTTCGCCGTATTATCCGCCGTGCTGTTCGTCACGGTAATAAACTTGGTGCAACTAGTACGTTCTTCTACAAAATGTTGCAACCTTTAATTGAAGTTATGGGTGATGCATATCCAGAGCTTGCAGCTCGTAAAGATGTGATTGAAGCAACTTTAATTCGTGAAGAAGAACAATTTGCTAAAACACTTGAGCAAGGCTTAAAACTACTTGAAGTTGAGCTTGCTCAATTAAAAGATAAGACGATTCCTGGTGCCACTGTATTTAAACTTTACGACACTTACGGCTTCCCGACAGACTTAACTGCTGATATTGCACGTGAACGTGACTTTATTATTGATGAAGCTGGTTTTGAAGTAGAAATGGCAGCACAGCGTCAACGTGCTCGTGATGCTGGTAAGTTTGCAGTCGACTACAACAACATTGTAAAAGTTGAAGGCGAAACTCAGTTTGATGGTTACATCAACACCACTGGTCAAGGTCAAATTGTAGCGATCTATAAAGATGGCGTACAAGTTGAAGAAGTTTCTGAAGGTGATGAAGCGCTTATCGTTTTAAACCAAACTCCTTTCTATGCTGAAAGTGGTGGTCAGATTGGTGATACTGGTATCTTCAAAAACGAAACTGGTATTTTTGAAGTTCAAGATACTAAAAAGTCAGGCGGTGCATTTGTTCACCAAGGTATTGTGACCGTTGGTAGCCTTAAAGCAGATCAAAATGTTGAAGCGATTGTTAAAGCAGACATTCGTGAAGCAACTGCACGTAATCACTCTGCAACTCACCTATTACATGCTGCCCTTCGTCAAATCTTAGGTTCACATGTACAACAAAAAGGTTCTTTAGTTGCAAGCGATATCTTACGTTTCGACTTTGCTAATGACCAACCTGTAACTTTTGAACAGTTACAACAAGTTGAGCGCTTAGTGAATGCAGAAATTATTGCAAATAGTGCTGTAACAACCGAACTTCTTGATATCGAGGCTGCAAAAGCTAAAGGTGCCATGATGTTGTTCGGTGAAAAATATGGTGATGAAGTACGTGTACTTTCTATGGGTTCAATTATTGATGAGAAAAACTTCTCAATTGAACTTTGTGGTGGTATCCACGTTAAACGTACAGGTGATATTGGTTTATTCAAAATCACTTCTGAAGGTGGTGTAGCTGCTGGTGTACGTCGTATTGAAGCTGTTACAGGTACTAAAGCGCTAGATGTAGTACAAAAAACTGATGCTGATATCCAGCACATTAATGGGTTATTAAAAGCACAGAAAGACCAAACTGTTGAGCGTGTACAAGCCAATGTTGAATTGGTTTCTGCATTACAAAAGCAGATTGAACAGCTCAATCAGAAATTGGCAAACTTCCAAGCGTCAGAATTGATTGATCAGGTACAAACCATTGCTGGTCGTCAAACGCTTATTACCACTGTTCAAGGTGTAGATGCAAAATCACTTCGCAACTTACACGACAGTGTTAAATCGAAATTAGAGAATGCAGTTATTGTGTTAGCTGGTGTAGAGGGTGACAAAGTCAGCCTACTTGCTTCAGTTGCATCACAATACACTGCAACTCTAAAAGCAGGTGACATCATCAAACATTTAGCAACCGAGTTAGGTGGTAAAGGTGGTGGTAAACCTGACTTAGCACAAGGTGGCGCGCCACTTAACGAGAAGTTTGAACAAGTTATCGCAGCATTACCTGCATGGCTTGAACAAAAATAAGACTTCACTTTTTGTGTAACTGACCCTGAAAAGCCTCTCAGGGTCATGGCTTATATGGAACAACTATGGCATTAATCGTTCAAAAATATGGCGGTACTTCTATGGGTACCCCCGAGCGCATTTTAAATGTTGCTCGTCGTGTGAAGCGTTGGCATGATCACGGTCACAAGGTTGTTGTGGTCGTATCTGCAATGAGTGGTGAAACAAACCGCTTACTTGCTCTCGCTAAAGCCATTACCGAAACACCTGACCCACGTGAGTTAGACCAAATGGTTTCAACCGGTGAACAGGTGACGATTTCCATGTTAGCTATGGCACTTAATTCGATTGGTGTGGAAGCTAAATCCTATACCGGACGTCAAGTCGGTATTAAAACTGACAGTGCATTTACCAAGGCGCGTATCGAGTCTATTGATACAGATGTCATGACCAATGACCTAGATGCAGGCCGTGTTATTGTGGTTGCTGGTTTCCAAGGCTTTGATGCTAATGGAAATACCACAACACTAGGTCGAGGTGGTTCAGATACTTCTGGTGTTGCTCTTGCTGCTGCTTTAAAAGCTGACGAATGCCAGATTTACACTGATGTAGATGGTGTTTACACCACTGACCCTCGCGTTGCTCCTAAAGCCAAAAAAATTGACCGTATTTCTTTTGAAGAAATGCTAGAAATGGCATCATTAGGTTCTAAAGTTTTACAAATTCGCTCAGTAGAGTTTGCCGGGAAATATCAAGTTCCTTTACGTGTATTATCAAGCTTTGATAATGACGACGACGGCGTTTTTGACGACGAATTTAAAGAAAATGTTGGTACACTCATTACTACTGAGGCAGAAGATACTATGGAACAGCCAATTATTGCAGGTATTGCTTTTAACCGTGACGAAGCAAAATTAACGATTTTAGGTGTACCTGATGAACCAGGTATTGCTTCTAAAATCTTATCACCAGTAAGTGATGCCAATATCGAAGTCGATATGATAGTGCAAAATGTTGAAGAAGATGGCACTACAGATTTCACATTCACAGTAAACCGTGTTGATTTAGCGAAAGCTGAAAAAATCTTAAACGAAACTGCTAAAAATATTGGCGCACGTGAAGTTTCAACACGTGATGACATCGTTAAAGTGTCTATCGTTGGTGTTGGTATGCGTTCACACGCAGGTGTAGCGAGCAAAATGTTCACAGCCCTTGCTGATGAAGGTATCAACATTCTTATGATTTCAACTTCTGAAATTAAAGTTTCTGTGATTATCGACGAGAAATATCTTGAACTTGCTGTTCGCTGCTTACATACCGCTTTTGGTTTAGATCGTGAACATGGTGAAAGCAGCGCCCGCGCTTAATTTTACCAACCGGTCAAGAATTCATTAAAAAATGTTTACTTGTCCGACAATAATCAAAGAAAACACAGAGCCGCTATAGTTTTTTTTATAGCGGCTCTGTTATATTAAACGGAAAGTTTTTTGGCAGAGATTATCAAAATATGACTTTGTTCTCATATTTCTGTTAGAATCTGACTGAAAACTGAGGTTGAGCTTTTTATTTGGGTACCAATATTGCAGTTTTAAGCGTTTAGCAAGGAGATAAACATGCTGATTCTGACCCGCCGTGTCGGGGAAACATTAATGATTGGGGATCAAGTCAGTGTTACTGTGCTTGGCGTCAAAGGAAACCAGGTTCGTATTGGTGTGAATGCACCAAAAGAGGTTTCTGTTCATCGCGAAGAAATTTATCAACGTATTCAACATGAACGTGCAATGCATGAACACCTTCAACATCTTGATCAAGATTATCAAGTTTCTTATGAAGATGATAATTATGCACAGAAAAACTTCAATCGTTAGTATGAAGTTGTTCTCTCCCTAATTAAAGCGACTTTATAGTCGCTTTAAATTTTTTAAGTGGTTGTATTTATAGACCTAAAGCACGTTTAACAGGTGCATAACTACGACGATGCTGATCAATCACGCCATGCACGGCAATCGCTTCAAAATGTGCTTTGGTTGGATATCCTTTATGTTTGGCAAAACCAAATAACGGATATTGCTGATCTAATTCTGCCATTTGTCGATCACGCGTGACTTTTGCCAAGATACTTGCTGCACTAATTTCAGCATGGCTTGCATCTCCACCAACAATGGCTTCACAAGGAATAATAATTCCTTTCGGAATTTGATTACCATCGACAATCACTTTTTGAGGTTGAGTTTTCAAGCCATCTACAGCGCGTTGCATAGCCAAAAAAGTCGCCTGTAAAATATTTAGCTCATCAATTTCAGCATGAGTTGCTTCAGCAATTGACCAAGCTAAGGCTTTTTCTTGTATTTCAATAAACAACTTTTCACGTTTCTTTTCAGTTAATTTTTTAGAATCATTTAATCCTAAAATTGGATTATTCGGATCTAAAATAACGGCCGCTGCCACAACCGAACCTACTAAAGGCCCCCGTCCCGCTTCATCTACACCAGCAATAAACATCGACTCACTACCTTTAAACAAAAGAGGCTGATCAATAGTAATCAGCCTTCTTTAACACATAATTTATTAATTACTTTTGTAAAGCTTCTGCCACACAAGCGTTTACAGTTTTAGAAACCACTTGGTTTACGATTGTAGCACGTGTATTTACATCAAGTGCAGCTGCAGCTAATTCTACTGCTGTCACACTGTTTGGAGCCTTTTCGCTCACACAACCACACACATTCGTTTGGATGCTATCACGTTGCTCAGCAGTCATATATTTTGTTGCTGTTTTCCAAGCTGCAACATTATTAATCTCTGTAATACATTTCGCATTTACAGCAACCTTTAACGCAGCAACTCCCAATTGTTGAGTTGTGGTTTGTGCAGAAGCAGCACCTGTACCAGTGCCTGTAGTTGTTGCACATGCTGTTAAAGCTAAAACAACTGGTGCTAGAGCGAGCATCAATTTTTTCATCATTTTTTCCTTTGATTGAACGTTGGCAGCGCGTATTGTGCCTAAACTCAACTTTAGAAGAAACAAATAATTTGATGCATTTATGCAAACTATTTTGCCGACCGAAACCCAGCTCATCAAATACTTTTTTTGGGGTAAAACGTTCTGTTTTTAGCACGCTCTGTCACATTTAAAACATTTCTCAAAATCTGTGCTTTCCCCTAAAATCACAAATCAAAACGACAAAAAAAGGGTCTTTTATGCCTGCTGCTTCCTCTCAGTATTACACCCGTACCGCACAAATTCTGCATTGGGTGATGGCAATTATTTTCATCGTCGCATGGGTTATTGGCTTTTATAGTGGAAATTTTTTAAGCTATGACGTTGATGGCAGCTTTAAAGGTGATGTGATTACGTTGCACAAGAATATTGCAACCACCATTATCTTTTTAGTAATTATCCGGATTTTATGGCGCTATACACATCCAGCTCCAAAACTACCTGACACCATGTCACCGATGATGAAAACTCTGGCACACGTGGGTCATCTATTCCTTTATGTAATGTTAGTGGCTTTACCTGTCACTGGTTGCTTGTTTAGTTGGAGTGCTGGTCACCCTGCCCCTGTTTTATATTTATTTGAAATTCCGCGTCTAGTGCAAGATAACCCAGAGCTTTTAGCTGTTGTTAAACCATTACATATTTATATTTCTTGGTTTGCAGGTTTTCTTATTGTTGGGCATGTACTTGCAGCTTTAAAACATCACTTTATTGATAAAGACAATATTTTAAATAGTATGACTAAACAGCCTAAATAAACCTGATGTATAAAAAAACCGCCTATCACAGGCGGTTTTTTTATTTAGATTTTTTGGATTTCTGCAATCCACTTTTGTTTCTCTTCATCTGAAATGAAAGAAGCTTCAAAAGAATTAATTGCGAGTTGTTTCAACTCATCATTGTTTAAGTCTAATGCTTGCTGAATGGCAAAGAAATTATCATTCATATATCCACCAAAATATGAAGGATCATCTGAGTTAACCGTCACATGTACGCCTTTTTGTAAAAGACGGCGGATATTGTGATCTTTCATATCCTTAACAACACATAGCTTTAAATTACTTAAAGGACAAACCGTTAATGGCATTTTTTCATTAATTAAACGCGTCATTAATTGTTCATCCTCTTCAGAACGCACACCATGATCAATACGATTCACTTTAAGTAGATCTAAAGCTTCCCATACATATTCAGGAGGACCTTCTTCACCAGCATGAGCAACGATTAAGAAACCTTCTTCACGCGCCTTAGCAAAAACACGTTCAAATTTAGCTGGCGGATGCCCTACTTCACTTGAATCAAGGCCGACTGCAATAATATCTTGTTTAAATGGCAAAGCCTGTTCAAGTGTTTCAAATGCAGCTTCTTCACTCAAATGACGTAAGAAACACATAATCAGTTGAGAGCTGATACCAAACTTAGCTTTGGCATCTGCACACGCACGCTTTAAACCATTAATCACAGTTGAGAATGCAACACCACGGTCTGTGTGGGTTTGCGGATCAAAGAACATTTCTGTGTGAACAACATGATCTTCGGCACATTTCTCAAAATAAGCCCATGCTAAATCATAAAAGTCTTGTTCATGTACAAGAACATTCGCGCCAGCATAGTAAATATCTAAGAATGATTGAAGATTATGAAAGTTATAAGCTTGCTTTACTTCTTCAACAGATTTGTAAGGAATCTGAATCTGATTGCGCTGGGCAATTGCAAACATTAATTCAGGTTCGAAAGTCCCTTCAATATGTACATGCAATTCGGCTTTTGGTAAGGCGCGAATCAGCTCGACTTGATTCATATTAACTCCACGTCTAAAGAAAAAGGGTGTGGTCAAAATCACACCCTTTTATAATTTTCTTCTTATTGAAAACTATGTCTAAGATAGCTCAAGAAGAAAATTATAAAAAATCATATTAACCGCCAAACGCGATAAATTTAAATACCCAAAGCGCAGCAATAATCCATACCATGTACGGTACAGTTTTTGCCTTACCCGTGAATAATTTAACTAATGCATAGCTAATAAAGCCCATTGCAATACCATCAGCAATAGAATAGGTAAATGGCATAAATACAATGGTTAAAAATGCTGGAACAGCTTCAGTAATATCATCCCAATCAATGTGAGTGATCCCTTGGATCATCAACACACCAATGAACAATAAAGCTGGCGCCGTTGCAAAACCTGGTACAGATTGAGCAAGAGGTGCTAAAAATAAACAGCAGATAAATAAGACTGCAACCACAACAGCAGTTAAACCAGTACGTCCGCCTGCTGCTACACCTGAAGCTGATTCGATATATGGTGTAGTTGAAGATGTACCTAATGCGGCACCTGCAACGATTGCAGTAGAGTCTGCAAATAATGCTTTCTTCAAACGAGGTAATTTACCGTCTTGTAAAAGACCTGCACGGTGTGAAACACCAACCAAAGTACCTGTACTGTCAAACAAGTCGACAATAAAGAATACGAAAATGACGCCAACCATACTTGCAGTAAATAGACCTTCAAAGTCCATTTGCATGAATGTTGGTGCAATTGAAGGAATTTGACCCACTACACCCTTAAATTCATTTAAACCTAAAGCAGTAGCGATGGCCGTAACAACTAAAATACTAATAATGATTGCGCCACGAACTTTTAATTGGTGTAAAACCACAATCATTAAAAATCCGAATAGCGCTAATAATACTGTAGGCTGTTTGATATCGCCCAAACCGACTAATGTCGCTTGGTTATCAACAATGATTCCAGCATTTTTTAGTGCAATCAGCGCTAGGAACAAACCAATACCACCGCCGATTGCAAACTTAAGTGACATTGGAATCGCATTAACAATCGCTTCACGAATTTTAAAGAAGCTAATTGCAAGAAAGACAAGGCCTGAAACAAAAACAGCGGCTAAAGCTGTTTGCCATGGCACGCCCATTCCCATACAAACCGAGTAGGTAAAGTAAGCGTTTAAACCCATACCAGGGGCCAGTGCGATCGGATAATTAGCAATGATCCCCATTACTAAACATCCGATTGCTGCTGCCAAACAGGTTGCAACGAATACGGCACCATGATCCATGCCGGTTTCAGATAAAATGAGTGGATTGACAATAATGATATAACACATCGTTAAGAATGTAGTTACACCAGCAAGAACTTCAGTTCGGAAAGTGGTTTTATTGTCGCTTAGCTTAAATAAACGCTCTAACCAGCCTGCCGAAGAATTGGGCGCCGCCATAAGTAGCCTCTATGCAAAATCTGAACTGTGGAATATTTACGTCTATGTAGGTCGCTGAACAATATTGTTTTTCTGTTCAGTCCTATAAACAAGAATCTCAAATTTAAGAAGCAACAAATATGCCACTCATTTGTTTTCTAGCTTTATACATAGCAAACAACCACAGCCCCTCTTGAAACACAAAAAAGCTGCATAACCCCTATGCAGCTTTTTTACTATACGTTCAATAAGTTTAACAGATTCAACAGAAACATGATCAAAATTTATGAAAAGATATGACCAATGACACTGTAAAAAGTTAGAAATTTATAGCTCGTTATTGTTAGAAAATAATTTTTTTCTCACCTATATATTGTTGCATATGAAAAGAAGCTAAATTGCTGTGATGAGCATGATTCGGATTTCGTTCGATACTTTGCAGATTTTTTTCAGCTTCTTGTATGATCTGCATTAGCTCTTGATGTCTTTTATTTTGAGTATCTAAATAAGCCCAATACCCTAATACAAAGACAATACCCACACACAACACTATTAATACTTTATTGATCATTATTATTATCTCTATGTTTTTAATGTTAATGATCTTAACAAAAAATTATAGCTTTGTGAATATTTTCACATTTATTTACAATAACACACTCTTATTCAAATTATTGAAAATAAAAGTTATTTTAAAAATATCATTAAAAAACCTACTAAATATTAAACTTTTCCATTGAAAAGTAACTTTATTTAATAAGAGCTTATTTTAGTTATTTTTAATATTATCTTTTTATCGGTTTTAACTCTTAAGTTATTTTAAAGATAGAGCATAGACAAATGTGTATACGGCTTGAAATTTCTTTTTATTTGCTAAGCTTTAAATGAGATAAAAAGGAGCTATTTTCGTTAATGTACTTTTCTTTAAAATTGTTTCTTTAGCGACTAATTTCTATGTTGCATGTTTAGCATGGAAAGTAAAAATTCATCTCAAAGAAATCTTCATCTTATTTAAAAATTTTTTTCTCCTTTAACTCTATTGGTTGACTAGCAAAATTACGTCCAAGTTTCATCGTTCTATAAATCGCACCAAGCTTTCTATTTTCATAGCTTCATTCCAATAAACGCTACGATAAACTGTATTCAGATAAAAAATTAAATCAGGAGAATACATCATGTTTGATATGCGTTTATCTCACGAGCGTGGTGCAGCACATCATGGTTGGTTACAATCAAAACATAGCTTTTCATTTGCTAACTATTGGGATCCTAAACAAGTTGGTTTTTCGGATCTACTTGTAATTAATGATGATAACGTTGCTCCATCTAAAGGCTTTGGTACTCACCCTCACCGTAATATGGAAATTATTTCCTATGTACTTGAAGGTGCATTAGAGCATAAAGACTCGATGGGTACAGGCTCTGTGATTGTGCCGGGTGACATTCAGCTGATGAGTGCAGGTCGTGGTGTTGCTCATAGTGAATTTAACCACTCAGCTCAAGAAGGCGTTCATTTCTTGCAAATTTGGGTTGTTCCAAATGAAGTGAATACAGAGCCAGGCTATCAACAAGTTCATATTGATGAAGCAGACAAACGCGGTAAATTGCATTTGATCATCTCACCAAAAGGTGGCGAGAAAACTTTATCGATCAAACAAGACATTAATATTTACTCAGGTCTTTTTGATGGTGAAGAAACTGCTGACTTTGTGATTCCTGATGGTCGTTATGTGTACCTACACGTTGCTAAAGGTCGTGTTGATGTAAATGGTAAAACCTTTAACACCGGCGATGCTGCACGTATTCGTGAAGGTGGAAGCTTATCGTTTACCAATGGTGATCATGCCGAAATTTTGATTTTCGATATGCGTCCTGAAGAAGTTCCAACCATGCCATAAGATCAATTAAGCCCTCATATAAACTTTTATGTGAGGGCTTTTTATCGTTACTTGGACTTATAAAAATTCTAACTCTGCTCAATGCTCTTCTGAACGTGCCATCTCTGTATTGATATAGCTCATAATCATAGTAGTTAGCCCCTGCACCATTTCATCAAAACTAATATAAGGGTTTGGCAAAATAAGATGCCGTGCGACATTAAAAATTCCACTATTGATACAAATATAGGTAATTACAGGCAAATTATTGATTTTTAGGTATTTTGGATTATGCATCATATATTTCATAATGACTTCCATTAAAGCCTGTTCAATTTTGGGAATGTATTTGTCGTACTGCAACTCTCCTGCATAACGTAAAACAGTCAAATAACGGTCATTATTTTTCTTTAATAAATCACTAAAAGTATAAAAAATCATTTCGATGACAGGCTCTAACTCCAACTGTAAAATTGTCGGTGTAAGCTCTGTAATCATGTCCAGAATTTCGCGAACAAAAAAGTGATTCATCGCATCATAAATTTCTTCTTTATTTTTAAAATATTCGTATAAAGACCCGACACTCACCCCTGCAATTTCTGCGATATGACGTGTCGTGGTTCCACTCGGTCCGTGAAGTGCCACCGCAATAAAACCTGCTTCAATAATTGTGTCGACAGTGACTTTAGCTCGAGTTTGACGTGGTTTACGCGTAGTCATACGATCTAATTAATAATCCGAACATAAAGTCAGATTAGCATGTAATCTGACTAGGTAGAAATAAAAAAACAAAATCCGAATAGTTGTCAAACTTAAGTGAGAAAACTGAGAAAAACAGATCTCAATTTATCAATCAATTGATGTTTTAATTTATTATTTCCAGAGATTAGGAATAAATTTAATTTATTATTTTTCAAAAAGATGAGTCTAATTTATTTAAAATTATTATTACAAAGAATGTCTATAAAATACTTTTATATATTTAAAAATTTACCCGAATTGAATCCGAACATAATGTCAGATTAATATGAAAAAATTAAAGAAGAGTCATTCAGCAGCTCTTGTCTGCCTCGGTTCTTCTTCCGTTATTCAGCCAAATAATCAAACAAATAACGGAGCAACAACACCGTAGTCAATGCAGAGAATCATCTGTTTTTGAAAATGGAATTTTACAGTGCTTTGTTGATCATTGAGTTTATTGATTTTCATCAAAATGCACCACTACTTTGCCTCAGGGTGTCGCCATGATCTCGACCGCAGTTAAAAAATCATTCAACAAACTTAAATTTCAGCGTGAAATTGAGCTACCAGATTTTGCTAGCAAAAGCTCAATTCCAATCAGACATTTAAATATTGGTTTTGATGGTAAAGAAATTGATGTCAGATTCTATATGGACAATCAATTTGCTACTTTGTTTTTTGCCACACTTTCGGTGTTTTTAACTTACGGTGAAGATCTGGTGATTGAAACCGCTCGCCATCACCGTGAATTTATCAAAGATCCAATATTAAAGCAGCGAGTAACGTCGTTGATTGGCCAAGAAGCAATTCACTCAAAATTGCACAATGAATATAACGATGCCCTTCAAGATGCTGAATATCCTGTTGCGCTATATCGTTTTCTTGGCTCAAACTTCTTTAAGTATGTGTTCTTAAAGTTTCCACAGCCACTCAAATTATCAATGATGGCGGGTATCGAGCATTTTACTGCGGTACTTGCTGAATACATGATGAAGCATGAAAAGAATTTCTATTATTCAGATGACGAAAAAAGCCGTGCATTGTGGATGTGGCATATGCTTGAAGAATCTGAGCATAAAGATATTGCCTACGATGTCTATCAACTTTTAAATGGTAGCTATGCACTACGCGCGTCTGGTTTCTTCCTCGCGCTATTTACCATTTTAGGTTTAATTCCTGCAACTACATTATTTGTGCCTGTGTTAAGAAAGCCGCAAGAGATGTTGACCTTAAAATTCTGGAAAGATGCTCGTCGTGGTGTAGGCTTAATTTTTGGTCCAAAAGATGGTGTTTTTGGTAGTACGATTGGTCAAATTCTTGACTACTTACGTCCAGACTTTCATCCAAATGATCATGATACAACTGAATATCTTGAGTATTACAAAAAGAAATTGCTGACCGAAGGCGGCGCAATTGCTCCTTACTTTGTTAAAGAATTTACCCCACCAGTACGCATGTCTTAATCGTCCTGCATTTCCAGCTATCAAAGAGGTAGCTGGTATCTCTTCAAGCTATTTATGGATGAATCATGATTTTATTTGGCAAAAAGAAAGTTAAACCAAGCCAAAAAGCTTATGCCGTAGTGACGGGTGCAGGCAGTGGGATTGGTAGAAGTTTTGCAATTGAACTTGCGAAACGTGGTGGCAGCGTAGTGTGTGCAGATATTAATCTGGAAGCTGCTGAAGAAACAGTAAAACTTCTTGAACAAGAAGGTGCAAAAGCTTTTGCTATGCGCTGTGATGTGGGTAATGCTGAACAGGTTAACCATCTCGCTGAAACTGCTGAAATCTTACTTGGGCATCCTGTGACTCTTGTCATTAATAATGCTGGAGTAGGTTTAGGCGGTAAATTTGACGAACTCAGCCTAGAAGACTGGAACTGGGTCATGAATATTAACCTTTGGGGAGTTATTCATGGCTGTCATGCATTTGTTCCCAAGTTTAAAAAGTTAGGTTACGGCGCGATTATTAATGTGGCATCTGCGGCATCTTACACGGCTGCACCAGAAATGACTGCTTATAACGTGACTAAAGCGGGTGTGCGTGCGCTTTCAGAAACGCTTTCTGCCGAACTGCGTAAGTTTAACATTAAGGTGAACGTGCTCTGCCCGACGCTGGTACCCACCAATATCATTAAAAATGGTCGAATTCCCGGACGCTATTCAAAGCTGGCGGACCATGCACTGATGAACTATGCGCTGACCACAAGTGACGATGTCGCAAGATTAACCCTTAATCGCCTTGATCAGGATGAGATGTATACCATTCCTCAAATTGATGCGAAGTTATTCTGGCTTATGAAACGTGCATCCCCAAGCTTGTATACCAAGTTCCTTGGTACATCGTACAAATTATTTAAATAAGAAATTTATAGGTAGTACACATATGACTGCGCAAATGAAAACAAATGCATCAGCAAAAAAAGCTGTCAAATCACCAAGCCATATTTTCGATACTTTTATTGTGGGTGCGGGCATTTCAGGGATCGCTGCTGCCATTCGCCTAGATCAAGTTGGTTATACCAATTATAAAATTATTGAAAAAGCTAGCCGCGTGGGTGGAACATGGCGTGAGAACACCTACCCGGGTTGTGGTTGCGATGTACCTTCTGCTCTTTATTCTTACTCATTTGCACCAAGTGCAAAATGGAGCCATTTATTTGCACGCCAACCAGAAATATTAAGTTATCTGGAAGATGTGAGTAACGAATTTAATGTTACCTCTAAAATCGAATTTAATAATGAATTGCTGAATGCCGCGTGGGATGACTCACGTCATGTGTGGGTACTTGACACCACTACTGGTCAATATTTATCTAAAACCGTTATTTTTGCCACAGGTCCAATTACCGAAGCTCAAATTCCACGTCTTGAGGGCTTAGAAACATTTAAAGGCGAAATGTTCCATTCAGCAAAATGGAACCATGATTATGATTTAACTGGTAAACGCATTGCCGTGATTGGTACTGGTGCATCTGCTATTCAGTTTGTGCCACAAATTCAACCAAAAGCGAAAGAACTGTTTGTGTTCCAACGTACAGCACCTTGGGTATTACCAAAACCAGATACAGACTTGGGCGAATTTAGTAAATCAGTGATTGCTAAATATCCGGCTATTCAGGCGAGCTGGCGTAAAAGTGTAGCGTTAACACTGAATGCAATTAACTTTGGTTTACGTAACCCTCTTGCGCTCAAACCAGTAAATGTATTGGGTAAGCAATTACTTAAATTGCAAATTAATGACCCAGTGCTACGTAAAAACGTAACGCCGAACTTTGACATTGGTTGTAAACGTATTTTGTTCGCTAACAATTATTATCCAGCACTACAAGCACCAAACACGACCCTGATCCCTCATGGTTTAGTGAAAGTTGAAGGCAATACAGTGGTTGCTGCCAATGGTGAACGCCACGAAGTTGATGTGATTATTTGGGGTACAGGTTTTGAAGTATCTCACCCACCAATTGGTAAACGTGTCCACAATGAAAAAGGTCAATGTTTACAAGATATATGGAAAGATAGTTCACCAGAGGCTTACTTAGGAACCAACATTGAAAATGTACCAAATGCATTTTTAATTTTAGGACCTAACGTACTGGTTTATGATTCTTTCATTGGTTTAGCAGAGGCACAACTCGACTATATCGTAGATGGCTTATTGAAAATTAAAAACAAAGGAATTAGCAAGTTAAATGTTAAATCTGATGTGATTAAAAAGCATAATGATTTAGTACAAAAGCACTTACAAACAACGGTATTTAATAGCGGCGGATGTAAGAGTTATTATCTTGATGCCAACGGTCGTAACTTTGCTGCATGGCCTTGGTCATTGAAAAAACTTAAACAACGTTTGAAAAAAGTAGATTTGAAAGATTATGAAGTGACGTATCAAACGACAAAAACTCACTAATTTGTATTTTCGATCAAATCAGTTGTAAGAAATAGGCAGTGTATTTTAGTTTTTCATGAAATACACTGCCTTCTTCGTTGAATATCTTCAAGAAATAAAAAAACAGGATAAAGATGAAAGAAGGACAATCAAGCCGTACTGCTGAAGCCGCTGCTGCATTACGGGCCAATCATTTTCAAAATACACAGAACCCTGTATTTTCAGATCCGTATGCTTTTGAGCTGACCAGTAAAGGCTGGAAAAAACTTCTCTCTAATTCACTGATTGTTAAAGTGATGAATTCTGCGGTTTTAAACCGTACTTTAGGTCTACTTACTGGACAAGTGGTCGGTCGCTCTCGCTATGCCGAAGATTTACTTGCTCAGGCAGTTCAACAAAATACTCAACAATATGTATTAGTGGGTGCTGGCCTAGACTCTTTTGCACTACGTGAATCACACCATTACCCTACTTTGAAAATTTTTGAAGTGGATCATCCTGATACTCAAGCTGCCAAACAAGCCAAGCTAAAAAAGCTAGGCAATATTCCTGCTACCGTTGAATTTGTTGCGATTAACTTTGAAAAAGAGTCTATTTCGGAAGCCTTGACCAGAAGTCTCTATGATCAATCTGCTCCTGCATTTTTTTCATGGTTAGGCACAACGCACTATTTAAACCCCGAAACCACGCTGCAAACTTTAAAAAGTATTGCTGAATTTGCTGTAAACGGTAGTGAAGTGGTACTCGACTATTCGACCGATTTTCAGGAATTAAACGGTATTGAGCGACTTGGAAGTATGGGCGTTGCACAATTTACCCATTTACTTAAAGAACCTTTATTGGGTCAATTTAAACCCTCAGATTTACATCAAGCCGTTGAAAAAATGGGGTTCGAAGTAGTCGAAGACCTGTCTGGTGAGGCAATTACTGAACGATATTTTAATGCACGGACCGATGAAATTCGCCACACCTCAGCAACGCGTTTATTGCATTTACGTTTAAATAAATAAAGATACTTTGATCATTGGTTACTTAGCCGCATGGCATGAGGTGTTTTCCCATGCCATCTTTTATAAGCATGAATAAAACTGGCAGGTTCGGCATAACCTAACCACTCGGCAATCTGTTCAACCGAAGCTTTTGGTAATGCCAAATATTGCTCAGCTAGAACTTGCCTTACTTCTTCACGTATCTGAATGAAAGTCATTCCCTCTAATGCCAAGTGACGGCGTAAGGTTCGTGCATTTAAATGTAATCGATCAGCAACTATTTCCATAGAAGGCATTTCCCCTCGCACGTTCATCAATTGCTGTTGCACTAAAGTTGTAAATTTATTTTGTGATTGGCGTTTCTCTAATATTTGTCGGCACTGTTCTTCGGCTGTATGTAAAACCAATTCATTTGCCATAAGCAACTTTTGGTCTACTTTTTGCGGATCCAGAATTACAAAACTTTTCGCAGCGCCAAATTCAGGCATGACTCCAAATAAATTCCGATATGGCTCGGCATCACCTTTGAGTTGAAAAGAAAAAGCCAAATACTGGCAAAAATTGTCCTGCACCAAATCTCGCTGTACCGTAATGAGTGCAGCGGCATCGCGTTCAATAATGAATTGACGCACTGAAGATGGAATATCTTGCTCATCAATTTCGATACGGATTCCTTGCGGTGTATCCGACACATCAAAGCGGGTAAAAGCAAAGGTTAAAGTAAAATAGGTTAAAGCCAAATCCAGTGCTTCACGAATGCTCGCACTACTCATCAGAGCCATACCTAATGGCCCAAATGTGGTGAAATGATAGCGTGTGCCCACTTCTAAGCCTAATGTCGGTCTGCCTCCTAGTTGCTCAACCAAGTTATGAATCAGCTGTAATTCCTGATGGCCTGTCACCACCATATTAGGGTCGAGTAATTGTTGTTGGCTAAGCCCTGTCCCTTGCAAAATCGTCTGATAAGAAATGCCTGATTCCACCGCAAAATCAGCCATTAACCGAACACTATGTACACTGCGTTCAAAAGCCCATGCATACTTCACTGTATTGCTCAGAATGTCCTCGAATCACAATATTTTGTCCTCATCCATCCTCTAAATCAAGCAAATAAACGTCTATTCTGCATACAGGAAATTGCGATTTTTTCGCTCACTGTTTTTAAGGATTTAGAGCAGCCCATGTTTAATTCGTCGTCTAATTCAAATAAAAATGTACGCATCGCCATTATTGGCACTGGTTTTGGTGGTCTAGGACTTGCCATTCGTCTCAAACAAGCAGGTTTTGAACAATTTACCCTCTTTGAAAAAGCTGCTGATGTTGGCGGTGTCTGGCGTGACAATACTTATCCGGGCGCTGCCTGTGATGTGCCTTCTCATCTGTATTCCTTTTCTTTTGAGCAAGAACTAGGCTGGAAAAATCGCTACGGGACATCTCAAGAGATTTATCAATATTTACGCCACTGTGCGGATAAATATGATATTCGTCCACATGTTCAATTTAATACTGAAATAGCCAGTGCCGAATTTGATGCGCTGCAAGGTGTATGGCACATTCAAAGCACGACTGGCGAACAATTTGAAGCTGAATTTTTAGTGGGCGCGGTAGGCCAACTTAACCGCCCTGCCTATCCAAAACTTAAAGGTATTGAAAACTTTAAAGGTAAGGCATTTCACTCAGCGCGTTGGGATCATGATTATGAGTTAACTGGCAAACGTGTCGCTGTGATTGGTACAGGTGCAAGCGCAATTCAGTTCGTACCTGAAATTGCTAAACAGGTTGCTCATCTCGATGTTTATCAACGCTCGGCGCCATATGTTATTCCAAAACCGGATCGTGTTTATCAACCTTTAGAGAAAAAAGCTTTCCGCAAACTGCCAATTTTGCAAAGTCTAGACCGCGCCTTGCAATATGGACACCATGAAATTCGTTTACTGGCCTTTACAACCTCACTCAATGAAATGCCGTTGGTGGAATATTTATTCCAGCGTCACATCCGTAAAGTCGTTAAAGATGGGAAGTTACGCCATCGTTTAATGCCGGACTATCCGATTGGTTGTAAACGTATTTTAATCTCTAACCATTGGTATGAAACACTGACCCAGCCTCATGTCGATGTGATTAATACGGGCATTCAAGAAATTACTGAAAACGGTATTTTAGATACGGAAGGAAATCTGCGTGAAATCGATACCATTATTTATGGGACAGGCTTTGCCGCAACGGAATTTATGGCGCCCATGCAGATTACAGGTCTTGATGGTCGCACCTTAAAAGACACATGGAAAGATGGTGCAGAAGCTTATCTCGGCTTAACTGTGAGCGGCTTTCCAAACTTCTTTATGTTGTATGGACCAAACACTAATCTTGGGCACAACTCAATT
Organism: Acinetobacter sp. TG2027; assembly: GCF_000302435.1. Classification (NCBI taxonomy): domain Bacteria; kingdom Pseudomonadati; phylum Pseudomonadota; class Gammaproteobacteria; order Moraxellales; family Moraxellaceae; genus Acinetobacter; species Acinetobacter sp. TG2027. Next base: position 121,340 of record NZ_AMJN01000047.1, read on the forward strand.
GTGTATATGATTGAAAGCCAAGTGAATTATATTTTAGATGCCATTCAAACAACCCTACAAAACAAACTTCTGTTCACCAATGTTCGTGCAGAAGTTCAACATGAGTTTAATCAAAGCATTCAAGAAAAAATGAAAAAAACTGTCTGGGCGCAAGGTTGTACCAGTTGGTATCAAACTGCGGATGGCAAAAATACCAATAACTGGCCAGGTTTTACCCTTGAATATCGACAACGCACTCGTCGCTTTGACATTGAAAACTACACTCAGGTTGCGGCTATTTCTTAAACAAGCTTCACCATAGGAAATGAGAAAATAAACGGAGAATTTTATGAAGTCTTTTAAAAATAAAGTCGCAGCTGTGACAGGTGCTGGCTCTGGTATTGGACAAGCAATTGCTATAGCACTCGCAAAACAAGGTTGCCATCTGGCACTTTCCGATATTAGTGAAGCTGGATTAGCTAAAACAGTCGAGCTGTTAACGCCTTATTCAGTCAAAGTAACTACACAAAAAGTCGATGTAGCTAAACGTGATGAAGTCGCAACTTGGGCAAAAGCTGTTGTAAATGAACATGGCCAAGTTAACCTGATTTTTAATAATGCTGGTGTCGCAATAGGTAGTACGGCTGAAGGTGTGAGCTATGAAGACCTTGAATGGCTGATTGGTATTAATTTTTGGGGTGTAGTTTATGGGACCAAAGAGTTTTTACCTTACCTAAAGCAAAGCGGTGACGGGCATATTATTAATATTTCCAGTATGTTCGGCTTAACAGCTCAACCAACTCAAAGTGCTTATAACGCTAGTAAATTTGCCGTTCGTGGCTTTACTGAATCATTGCGCCAAGAACTCGATCTACAAAATGCTGGAGTGAGTGCGACCTGTGTGCATCCGGGTGGTATTCGTACCAATATTGCCAAAGCTGCCCGCATGAATAATAGCGTCCAGTCTTTAGGAATGGACCCGCTAAAAAGTCAGGATGCTTTCGATAAATTACTTCGCACCCCTGCTGATGATGCAGCTCAACAAATTTTAGAAGCTGTTCGTAAGGACCGTCGCCGTTTACTCATTGGAGCCGATGCGAAAGCCGTTGATATGATTCAACGTATTCTGCCACAAGGCTACCAAAAGATTTTTGCAACTGCCACTGCCTTTCAAACCCGTCTACTCAACAAATCAGCAAAATAAAAATAGTGGTCAGCATACTCTTAATTTTCAGAGATGCTGGCTAATCTCACCTGCTTAGTATGAGTGCTTATTATGAAGCAGCTTCTTGCATGGACTATTCGTACCACGCTACGTCCAGCTTTATCCCCTAAAACACCACTAAAGCTACAACGTTTTTGTAGTGATGCAGCCAGTGCAATTGTGCTTGGGCCACGTGGCTATAAAACAAAAAAGCAAACAATTGCTCAAGTACCGACAGTCCATATTCAGCCCAAAACGACTCAATCAGGACTCGGCATCTTGTATTTACATGGCGGGGGCTATGTGGTGGGTAGCTCAAAAAGTCACACCAAGCTTGCTGCTCAAATCGGACACGCAGCTCAATCACAAGTCTGGTTACCTGAATATCGCCTAGCCCCAGAACACCAAAGCCCTGCTGCTATTGAAGACGCCGTTGCTGTCTATAAAGCTTTACTTGCTCAAGGACAAGACCCGAAAAAACTCGTGATTGCTGGCGATTCTGCGGGCGGCGGACTGAGTTTAAGTACTGCAATTGCAATACGAAATGCAGGGTTACCGTTACCAGCAGCATTAGTTTTACTTTCACCGTGGGTTGACTTAAGCCTATCTGGAAGCACGATTAAAACTCATGCAGCTCAAGATGCGATGCTGTCAGAGGACTGGTTAGCATGGTGTGCAAAAAACTATTGCGGACAAAAATCGGCAACCGATGCTACCTGTTCCCCACTCTATGCCGACTTAACTGGATTACCACCTGTTTTAATTCACGTCGGTACCGAAGAAGTCTTATTGGACGATGCAAAACGTCTCGCTGAACAAACCGAAAAGTATGGTATTCCGACGAACTTAAGGGTTTATGACCGAGTCGGACATGTTTTTCAATTCCACGCAGGTATACTAAACGAATCTAATGACTCGATTGAGCGCATTGGGCAATTCATTGATAAACATACACAGTCAATATAAAAATATCGCCAGAGAGGAGTCCTCGGCATGACAACAAACAATTATGACTATGATTACCTCATTATTGGTTCAGGCTTTGGTGGTAGTGTTTCTGCTTGCCGTCTAACCGAAAAAGGCTACTCTGTTGCTGTAATGGAAATGGGGCGACGCTGGGAAGCTAAAGATTTTGCTAAAAATAACTGGAATACCCGTCGCTGGATTTGGCGCCCAGGCATGAAACTTTTCGGTTATTTCAACATGCGTTTTTTTCGCCATGTCACCATTATTTGCGGTAATGCTGTAGGCGGCGGCTCAATCACCTATGCCAATACCTTACTGGTTCCACCTGAACATATTTGGAATGAAGGTACATGGGCAGATGCAGCGGACTGGAAAAATGAAATGCCACAGCACTATGCTGAAGCCGAACGCATGCTTGGTGTGACGGATAATAAAATTTTCGGTCCTGCCGACCACATGCTCAAAAAAATGGGCGATGCAGTTGGGGTTGGACATACGTTTAAACCGACGCGCGTTGCAACTTTCTTTCCACCCGAAGGTGAACAAGGCGGCAAGACCTACCCTGACCCATATTTTAACGGCGAAGGTCCAGACCGCGGAACCTGTACCGCATGTGGCGGCTGTATGACAGGTTGCAAACACAACGCAAAAAATACATTAGATAAAAACTATTTGTATTTTGCCGAAAAAAATGGTGCCAAGGTTTACGAAGAAACCAAAGTTGTTGATGTTATACCACTCAATGGCAAAGCCGATGGCAGCGATGGCTATGAAGTTACGACTGAATGTTCAAACTCATGGTTTAACAAACAGCGCCGTACATGGCGTGTTCGTAACGTGATTTTCTCTGCATCTTCTTTGGGTACGCAAGAGATGTTATTCCGTTTAAAACAGGCTGGTTCACTGCCAAATATCTCTGATGATTTGGGTAATCGGGTTCGTACTAATGCCGAGTCGATTTTAGGCGTTCGCTTTTTTGGTAAAGATGTCGACATGAGTAAAGGTGTTGCCATTGGTTCAAGTATTTACCTTGACCATGACACTCACATTGAAGCGACGCGTTACCAAACTGGTTCAGATGCCATGGGTCTCATGTGTACTTATATGGCGAAAGGCAAACCGGGTTGGACACGTATATTCTTTTGGTTATGGGCACTTATTTGCCATCCATTTATTTTTCTTCGCATGAGTAATCCGGTCAGTTTTGCACGCCAAACCTTAATTTTCTTGGTGATGCAAACAGCAGATGCCTCCATCAACATGCGCTTGAAACGTAATTGGTTCTGGCCTTTTGGTAAGGTGTTATCGAGCGAAGGTAAAAAGCTACCTGTTTATATTCCGCAGGCCAATGCTTTTACCGAAAAAGTTGCCAAAATGTTTAATGGCCACCCAATGACGACCATTACCGAAATTTTATTTAACGTGCCTTTTACCGCCCACTGTATGGGTGGTTGCGCAATCGCTTCAACCCCAGAGCGTGGTGTGGTAGATGGACAAAACCGTGTCTTTAACTATAAAAACTTATATGTTGTAGATGGTTCAATGTTAGGTGCCAATTTGGGCGTTAACCCAAGTCTCACCATTACAGCTCTTGCAGAACGCGCAATGTCGTATATTCCAGCTAAACATACTTTGGATGAGCAGCAAGATCATAGACTAGAGGCAGAAACCATAGAGATCACCAAAGCTTCTGCTTAAACTAGCAAGTTGTTTTATAAAAAAAGCCTATTTAAAAATAGGCTTTTTTTATTTCGCTTTTTAAATTACATCGCTACGGCTTTAGCACGAGCTGCATGCAATTTTTTATAGCTCTCGATCAGACGTAAATGACGATCAAGTCCTTCTAGTTTCATGCTTGTTGGTGTTAAACCATAGAAACGAACGCTACCATCGACAGAACCTAATACTGCGTCCATTCGTGTGTCACCAAACATACGACGGAAATTAGTCAGGTAGTCTTCAAGCTCGAGTTCTTCATCTAACATCACTTCAATCACCACGTTCATGCACTGATAGAACAAGCCACGCTCAACGGTGTTGGTGTTATATTGCAAGTAAGTTTCGACAAGCTCTTTTGCTTCTTCAAACTGTTGTAAAGCAACATAAATCAGCAATTTCAGTTCTAAAATTGTGAGCTGTCCCCAAACTGTATTGTCATCAAACTCGATGCCAATCAGCGTGGTGATTTCAGTGTAATCGTCTAGCTCACATTCTTCTAAGCGCTCAACCAATGCCTCAAGCTGTTTATCATCCAAACGATGTAGATTTAGAATATCTTCACGGAATGAAAGTGCCTTATTGGTGTTGTCCCAAATCAAATCTTCAACGAGATAAATTTCCGAATAATCTGGTACTAAAATACGGCAAGCAGTCGCACCTAAGTGCTCATAGACTGCCATATATACTTCTTTGCCCATCTCTTCGAGAATACCGAACAATGTTGCAGCTTCTTCTGCATTTGACTCTTCGCCTTCGCCTGAAAAATCCCATTCAACAAAGTCATAGTCAGATTTAGAGCTAAAGAAACGCCAAGATACCAAACCGCTTGAATCAATAAAGTGCTCAACAAAGTTGTTCGGCTCAGTGACTGCATTACTTTGGAAAGTTGGTTGAGGTAAATCATTTAAGCCTTCAAAACTACGGCCTTGAAGTAATTCAGTCAGACTACGTTCCAACGCAACTTCAAAACTTGGATGCGCACCGAAAGATGCAAACACCCCACCCGTACGCGGGTTCATTAAAGTTACACACATTACGGGGAACTGACCACCTAACGATGCATCTTTAACTAATACAGGGAAACCTTGCTCTTCTAAGCCTTTAATACCAGCAACAATACTTGGGTATTTTGCTAATACGTCTTCAGGAACGTCTGGAAGTGCAATTTCACCTTCTAAAATTTCACGTTTAACAGCACGTTCAAAAATTTCTGACAAGCATTGAACTTGGGCTTCTGCCAAAGTGTTGCCCGCACTCATACCATTACTTAAGTACAAGTTTTCAATTAAATTTGATGGGAAATAGACAACTTCACCGTCCGACTGGCGCACAAAAGGTAACGAGCAAATGCCGCGCTCTACGTTACCTGAGTTGGTGTCATATAAATGCGCGCCAAGTAACTCATCATCTGGGTTGTAAATCTCAAGACAGTATTCATCTAAGATTTCTTTAGGTAATTCACCATTTGGGCCCGGTTTAAACCATTTTTCATCTGGATAATGCACAAATTCAGCATTCGCAATATCTTCACCCCAGAACTGGTCGTTATAGAAGAAGTTACAGTTTAAACGCTCAATAAACTCGCCCAATGCAGATGCCAAAGCACTTTCTTTAGTTGCACCTTTACCATTGGTAAAGCACATTGGAGACTGGGCATCACGAATATGTAACGACCATACATTTGGCACGATATTACGCCAAGATGCGATTTCAATCTTCATGCCCAAATTTGCCAAAATAGCTGACATATTGGCAATGGTTTCTTCTAATGGCAGGTCTTTACCTTGAATATAGGTATGACTTTCTGAAGTTAAGCTTGGCAATAACAGTGCTTGCGCATCTGCGTCGATGCTTTCAACTTCTTCGATAATAAATTCGGGACCCGTTTGAATCACTTTTTTAACAGTACAACGGTCAATCGAACGTAAAATCCCTTGGCGATCTTTCTCTGAAATATCGGCTGGTAATTCAATTTGAATTTTAAAGGTTTGCTTATAGCGGTTTTCAGGATCAACAATATTATTTTGCGATAAACGAATATTATCGGTTGGGATATCTCGAGCGGCACAATACACTTTTACAAAGTACGCTGCACACAATGCTGACGACGCTAAAAAATAGTCAAATGGGCCCGGTGCCGAACCGTCACCCTTGTAGCGAATTGGTTGATCGGCAATTACCGTAAAGTCATCGAACTTAGCTTCCTGTCGAAGATTGTCGAGATAATTAACCTTGATTTCCATGCTGGCACCTAAATATTTTTATGTGTCAGCACAGACACATAAAATTCTAAATATTGAAAAATAAGCCGAATCACAGCGAAGAAATTGACTTAAAAAAATGAGAGATTAAAGCCATGTGTTTAATGAGAGACTCAAGTGGCTTTAATAAGATTGGCGGTATTATAGAGGGATTTTGTGCAGTTGATAACTAAAGTTAAAACATTGCTGATCACAATGTTTTAACTTGTCTTGAATTTAGTTAAATATTGAACGTTAAAATTTAAAGGTATAGTCAACATTCAAACGCGTTTCATTTGTCGAATGAAAGGTCATATTGGTAGGCATATCGTTGCGATAGTGAGAAAAACGAGCTCGCACTCCCAAACCATTTAACTTACCTTCAGGAATTTTATAGCCTAAATCAAATTCCATCGACTCTTCTTTAAAACGCTGATCGCCATATTGCAATAAATCAATGTCTTCACCTTTTGCGTAGCGAGTCATAAAACGCAGTCCGTTTAATGAAACATCACCTACCCGCGCATTTTTAAAGTCATATTCATAACGAATCGAATAGACTTTTTCGTCTTTATTTGAATAGTCCGAACTCATAAAATCAAGTACGACTGGACTTTCAGTTCCCGACAAAAATGGTAAACCGGTCGAGCCAAATGACTGCATGTAGCCCAAAGAAACTGTATGGTTTTGATAGTTCAAGCCAAATAAGCCACTAATATGTCGGTTATCGACCTCTCCTATTTTTTTACTTCCAGTTTCTTCACTATTAAAAAAACGCACGTCACTTAAAAAATTAAGTTGATCATTTAAAGGTTGTTTGCCGTTAAAACCTAAAAATTGTTGCTGGTAAATGTCTTTGAGTTCAGCATGGTAAGCCCGTAGACGATAATCCTTTAACTGATAGCTTCCACCTAATGTATAAAAAGAATCGGTAGTTGCCGCTTTGTCAAAACGATGATTGATATTGTCTGTTCCAACATCGGTATAACGAATGGAATCGCGCTGCCGCACTTCGTCAACATAAAAACCTTCGAGTTGAAGATTGGGAATTTCATTTGAAACAAAGCGAATACCGCGATAAGTCTGAGGGAACAAACGCGCTGGCGATGAAAATATGGTTGGTAATTGTGGAACTAAATCTCCCACAAAAAGCTCATTTTTTCTAAATTTAGCCTTTCCTGTAATACCTATTTTTCCATAATAATCATCACGCGAGTTATCGGTATTCACTGGTAATAAACCACTACGTGCATAGTCATCAGCTCGGCTTCCCATTAGGTTAAAACCTGCCATTGCCAGTACATCAACACCAAACCCAACTGTTCCTTCGGTATAACCAGACTGTCCTTTAAAAATTATACCCTGCGCCCAATCTCTACCTGCTGTATAGGGATATGGATCCTTTTTATAATCTCGGTCAAAGTAAAAATTACGTAGTGTTAGCTCAGCTTTACTGTCTGCAAGAAATTCGGCATGCACAACTTGACTAAATAATGGGCACAAGCATACCCCCACCCACAATGGCGTCTTTTTCATTTTTTATCTCAACTATTTAATTTTTAATGGATTAAGGTGCTGTTTTAAGAGAGTAGTTTTGCTCTTTTTGACTGCGGTAAAAAGCATTACCCAAACTTAAAATCAGGAAAATAGCCAAAATAAACACCACGCCGTAATAAGCATATAGCGTTGCGGGTGCTATACCTTTATCCAGAAAAATGCCTGCGACCGTTGGCGATAAAATTGCCCCAATTCGTCCAAAACCAATGGCATAGCCCACGCCACGACTACGGATTTCAGCATCATAAATTGTTGGAGAAATCGAATATAAACCTGCCACACAGCCATTAATGAGTGTGCCAAGTAATAACCCCACCATGAGTGCAACACTGACTTGAGCAGAGACTGCGACAAATAGGAAAACACATGCCGAGGTTAGCCCTAAAAACAGGCTTAAGGCATAGAAAATTTTAATACGTGACGCCAATAAACCAATAATGGCTGCCCCGAAAATCCCGCCAATACTAATTAAAATACCGGTACTTACGCCTTGTTGTGGCGACATCCCCATTGAAATAAGAATTTTTGGTGTCCAGCTCATCACGAAGTAAAAGCCAAACATCACTAAAAAGAATGAAAACCACAAACAAAGCGTTTGAAATCCAAGTTGTCCAGCAAATAATTTGCCCATTTCACTACCATTTTGCGTACTAATTTTTTCATAATGCGGCATAACTGGTAATTCATTTAGCCCCATACGATTTACAGTTGCATTAATTCGTTCTAATGCCTGTTTTGGTCGTTTCGCGAGTAAGTAATCTAAAGATTCAGGTAATAACCATGCGCTGATCAGCAGCATTGCAATGGTAGTAACCCCTCCTGCTAAAAAGATTGAGCGCCAACCTAAATGCTCAATCAATGCCAGTGATAGTACCCCGCCAAGTGTCGCGCCAATTCCATAACCAGTAGACATTAAGCTCACAGCAAGACTGCGCCAGCGAGCATTGGCATATTCACTTGCCAGTACATTACTACTCGCAAGGATGCCACCCACCCCAATTCCAGTAATAAACCGAAGTGCTGCTAACATGCCGTGACTTTGTACAAAAGCACAGCCCAACATGCTCAGACCTGCAATTACAAGACAAACTAAGATGAGTAAACGGCGACCGATTTTATCGGCTAAAGGTGCAAGAAAAATGGAACCGGCAGCCATCCCAAAAAGACCTGCACTTAACAACAAACCAATTTGTGCGCCTGAAAGTGACCATTCTGCTGACACAGATGGAGCGGTAAATGCCATCACCATCACATCAAAGCCATCAATAATATTGAGACAAATACAGATCAAAATGACGAACCATTGGTAACGGCTCATGTTGTTTTGATTGATCTCACTTAGAACGTCTCTTTCCATTTGTGTATCTCCCTTGGATAAGACATACACACGACATTGCTAATATGAGCGATTGGGTGGTTATGCACATCCGTATCCATAATGACCTAGAGGAATATTTGTTTTTTGAGCATCCTGCTCTTTTTCTATACTGAATATTTGGATCCAAAAAATCAACTAAAATTATAAATGGATTATTAAAAAGTATATAAACACATAAATTATATAAGTATAAAATTATTAAAAACATAAAATTAGGATGCTTAAATATTTTTATGGATCCATATTAAAAAATCTATTATGATCGATTCCAGAGCATTTTTTGGCCAAAAAAGCTCAGTTTATTTCCAGGAAATGCAAGATGCATTTTTAAAACATCAAAGGATTGTTGTTATGAAACTCAAAAGAGTAAGTCAGCTCACATTGGGACTTTTTTTTGCCAGCCAATTGTTTTACACAGCGCAAGCAGCACCTCCAAAAAATCAACAACCGCCTAACATCATGATTATTTTGGCCGATGATCTTGGATTTTCAGATATTGGTGCTTATGGTGGCGAAATTAAAACCCCTCATATCGATAGCCTGTTAAAGCAAGGAAAAATGCTTTTTAATTTTCATGCTTCATCAATGTGTTCACCTACTCGTGCACAGCTTATGACAGGTGCAGATAATCACTTGGTCGGTTTAGGTGCCATGTATGAAACTTCAAAACGACAAGAAAAATTGGTTGGCACCGATAGTCCGCGTGCACTGCTCAAAATTGATGGATATTCAGGTCACTTAACGCAAAATGCTTATACACTCGCAGAAATTTTAAAGACTAAAGATTATTACACCTTCATGGTCGGTAAATGGCACTTAGGCTATGCTCCCGAACAAAACCCTAAAGCCCGTGGTTTTGATCAATCTTTTGCCCTGCTCGATGGCTTCGATTTACATTTTAAAGACCAACCTAAAAACTATCCGCGCAACACCCAATACACGGAAAATGGTCAAAAGGTCACACTGCCTGACCACTACTACTCAACCGACTTTTTTACACAAAAAGCGTTTGAGTACTTAGACAAAAATAAAGCGCAAAAACCATTTTTTGCCTACCTCGCCTATACTGCTCCCCACTGGCCAATACAGGCACCAGCTCATTATAGATACTTATATAAAGGTAAATACGATCAAGGCTATGATGCGATTCGCAAACAACGCTTTGAGAAACAAAAGCAATTAGGATTAATTCCTACAAATGCAGAATACCCAGTCGAACGTGGTAACCAAGCTTTAGGCACCAAAAGCTGGAATGAACTCACCCCACAAGAGCGCAAATATGAAGCGCGTAAAATGGAAGTTTATGCGGGCATGGTTACCCAGTTAGACGACCGCGTGGGTGATGTCATTCAATATCTTAAAAAGCATCATTTATATGACAACACTTTGATTGTGTTTATGTCAGATAACGGCGCTGAAGGTGGTGATCATAATTTCCCAATGGGTGATGCCGATAATCGCTATGAAAATATAGGCAATGCCAGCTCATATGTTTATATGGGACCACGATGGGCCGAAGTCAGCAGTACACCATTCACCTATTGGAAATCAGCTGCTTCGGAAGGTGGAGTACGTGTTCCATTTATTGTTAAATCACCTGTGCAAATTTCTAAACAACGTGGAATCAACAATAACTTTGCGACAGTCAGAGATATATTCCCGACTGTTATGGAACTCGCGGGTATTCAAAATAATCAAATCTATCCAACTTCAAGCACTAAAATTAAACCGTCTGGTTTTAGCCTAATTCCTGCTTTTAAGGATAATACTGCCCGTATTCGCCCTGTTAATTATTATGACTTTAAAGAATTGCATGGCAGCCGCTACGCCAAAACTGACGAATGGAAACTTGTTGAAAACTCGCCTTCTAAATTTAAAAGCCACGGTTGGGAACTCTACAATTTAAAAACAGATTTTAATGAGCAACATAATGTTTATGCAGAACATCCTGAGATCGTCAAAGTCTTAAATGATAAATATTTAAGATATGCGGATGAAAATGGTGTTGTGGATTTTGAGCAATACAATAAAAAGTAGAGAAAACCAGATGAAACAGATCATGATGCTTTCATCGTTCCTCTTACTTGGTGCATGCCAAAAAACCACGCCTCAACTAGAACAGACCACCTTGCCCGACTTAGGCAGCAAAGCTAAATGTAATTCTTATTCGGGCCTTCCTTCGGGTTGGCCTAAAAACAAAGAAGCCGGCATGGTCAAGCTTCCGCAAGGAAAAATTGTTTTAGGCACCACACAAGGTTATGAAGATGAACGCCCATTAAACTTACAGACAACTTCCGTTCCCGCTTTTTTAATTGATGCAACTGAAGTCACCAATGCCCAATTTCAAGAGTTTGTTAAACAAACGGGTTATGTCACCGATGCAGAAAAGCAAGGTGGTGCGGCCATGTTTGTACAACCTGAGCATCCAGTTGAAGAATTACAGTGGTGGCGATTTGAAAAAGGTGCCAACTGGAAACATCCATGGGGCCCAAACAACCCTAAACAACCAGCACCTCATGAGCCTGTTCGTATGGTGACATGGAATGATGCTTACGTTTATGCAAACTGGCTAGGTCATGACTTACCGACCGAACTTGAATGGGAATATGCAGCCAAAGGTTTTCAGCAAAATTCCGATATTGGCCCGACCCATGAAGGCCATATTGTAGCCAATTTCTGGCAAGGTGAATTTCCATATAAAAATGTTCAGGAAGATGGTTTTAAGGATGTTGCCCCTGTTGGCTGTTTTAGTAAAAACCCATTTGGCTTATATGACTTGATTGGCAATGTATGGGAATGGACCCAAACACCCTACACAGGATCACGAGATCATCATATGGGGGATCCATCGAAATATCGGCAAAGTCATGAACAGATTTTGCAATACACGATTAAAGGTGGATCTTATTTATGTGCAACCAACTATTGCGCGCGTTATCGTGCTGCCGCGAGGCATCCACAGGAACTCGACCTTGCAACTAGCCATGTCGGATTTAGAACTGTAAAACGCTTTTAAACGGATTTAAAAATGAAGCATATTTTTATTTATGGGATTTTCTTCTCAGGGACAACCCTTGCCTGCTGTTTAGCTCATAGTGAAGTAGATGTTAATTTTCAAAATACACTCACACTAAAAACATTCAACTTCGACAGACAATATGAAAATGGTACTAGTCCCGATACTCATAGCTTGAGCCAAGGTCTGATTTATCGTGGTGACTGGTCAACCAAGCTTAATGATGTACAGCTCCACCTCAATCCAAGCATTCAATATGCTTATCGCCTAAGTAGCGACCAACACACCAATGATATGGTCATACCCTTTGACCCTAACACTAAAAAACAAGCACAAGATCAAGTTAAATATGGCTTAGGTTCTGGAGTTGAATATCAAAACTTTCGCATGAATGTAGGTGAAATCACTCCCGACTCACCACTTACGCCACAAGTAGATACACATCAATTACGAGTGAACTATAAAGGCTTAGAGTTAAAATATAAGACAATGCAACAAAATTTCGAGCTAGGTTTGATTAACCGTTATTCACCAAAAAATGAGGAGGACTACCACAAACTAGCCATTTCAAAACATGAATCTGACGGACTCTATTTCTTTCAATGGGATGGCAAAACGCCTAGATATCATTGGAAATTTTATAATGGCTATTTAACTGACCTCATCAATCAAAGTTACTTAGCTTTTGATTATCAATGGACAAAGCAGCACACCACAAAATTACGTGTGTTTCGCCATGATGATGTCGGCAAATCAAAACTTGGAGAATATGACAATACATCCGTAGGCGCTATGCATTTTATCAAACATGGCAACTTTACAACCGGAATTGGCTATCAAGAAAACTTTGGCAAAGATGGTATTCCAAAACTCGACAATATGCCGATCCCCCATATGGTGAACTGGACCTTAGGCGCGTTTACCAAAGCAGACGAAAAGTCGTATCATTTCGTTGCCTCGTATGACTTTAAAGACTATATCAAAGGTCTAAAAGTGACCTATAAATATATTTATGGCGATTCATTTCAGACCATGAACCAAAAGGATTTTGAGCAAGAAAGTGATGTGTTGATTCAGTACGACCTAAATGCTTGGGTTAAAAATCTTAAGTTTCTTTTCTTAAATATTAACTACGGCACCAAACATGGCAAAAGTCTGGATGAACAGCGCATGATGCTTCACTACACAGTTAATTTCTAAATCTTTACACTCCCATAATGGCTTAACTGAAGCCATTATGGATCCAAATAAAAACTAATAAAAATTTCACTCTAAAATTCCAAAGAATAGCAAAAGTCCTTAACAATATTTAAAAATATACAAATTAACCAACTTTAAAGAACAATATTTTTGAATAAATATACTGCTTATCAATTGACCAATATTTTTATTTGTTATAAATTGGATCCAATAAGTGATAAGGAGTCGTCACAATGTTTATTAAAAATGCTTGGTATGTTGCCTGCCGTCCAGAAGAAATCCAAGACAAACCATTAGGTCGCACTATTTGTGGTGAAAAAATTGTTTTTTATCGCGGTAAAGAAAACCAAGTTGCAGCCGTTGAAGATTTTTGTCCCCATCGCGGCGCCCCTCTTTCACTTGGCTATGTCGAAGATGGCAATCTTGTCTGTGGCTACCATGGCTTAGTCATGGGCTGTGATGGAAAGACTGTTTCAATGCCAGCCCAACGTGTAAATGGTTTCCCTTGCAACAAAGCATATGCAGTTGTTGAAAAGTTCGGTTTTATTTGGATATGGCCAGGCGAGAAAGCTTTAGCAGATGAAACAAAACTGCCAACTTTAGAATGGGCAGATCATCCTGAATGGAGCTATGGCGGAGGCCTATTTCACATCCAGTGTGACTATCGCTTGATGGTCGATAACCTGATGGATTTAACCCACGAGACCTATGTTCATTCAAGCAGTATTGGGCAAAAAGAGATTGATGAATCATTGCCTGTGACTAAAGTTGACGGTGATCATGTCATTACCGAACGCTATATGGAAAATGTGATCGCACCTCCATTTTGGCAAATGGCCCTTCGTGGTAACCACTTAGCAGATGATGTACCTGTTGACCGTTGGCAACGTTGTCACTTCTTTGCGCCAAGCAATGTGCATATTGAAGTAGGTGTAGCGCATGCTGGACATGGTGGTTATCACGCAACAAAAGACAAAAAAGTTTCCTCAATCGTGGTCGATTTTATTACCCCAGAAACTGAAACCTCACACTGGTATTTCTGGGGAATGGCGCGTAACTTCCAGCCAGATAATGCTGAACTCACCGATCAAATTCGTGAAGGCCAAGGCAAAATCTTTACTGAAGATTTAGAAATGCTGGAGCAACAACAACAAAATATTTTAAACAACCCACATCGCAAATTACTGATGCTCAATATCGACGCAGGCGGTGTACAGTCTCGTAAGGTGATTGAGCGACTGCTTACTGAAGAAAATAAAACACCTCCTGAAACGTCCGCACAAAAGTTTCCAAACATTCGGATTATTTAAAGGAGTATGAACATGGACGTTATTATTCAAAAAATTCACCAGCTCACCCCGACCATTCGTGCATTTGAATTGGTTGCAGCAAATGGTACGGAGCTACCGAATTTTGAGGCAGGTGCACATATTGATGTGCATCTTAAAAATGGTCTCACTCGCCAATATTCACTTTCAAACTGCTGCACTGAAAAGCATCGGTATGTCATTGGTGTTTTACATGATGCCAATTCACACGGTGGCTCACGTTGCATCCACACTGAATATCGTGAAGGCGATCATTTAAAAATTGGTGAACCGCGTAATTTATTTGAGATTCATCCTCAGACAAAGCAGGCGGTTTTATTTGCTGGTGGTATTGGGATTACCCCTATTTTGTCGATGGCGTATCGACTTAAGTCGGCCAAAATTCCTTTCGAATTGCACTACTTTGTTCGTAGTCATGAAATGATTGCCTTCTATGGCAACTTAACCGAGCACTTTGGTAACCAAGTCCATTTTCATATTCAAGATCAGCCAGACACTGAATGTAATATGGCAGAGGTTTTGGGCCAAGCTTCACCTGATAAACACTTATATGTATGTGGACCTACAGGGTTTATGCAGTTTGTCATGAGCTCGGCTGAACAAGCTGGGTGGTATAGTGAACAGTTACATCAAGAGCATTTTGTCGCCCAAAAAGTAGATACGTCTAATGATGAAGCTTTCACGATTGAAGTGAAAGGTACGGGCCGCCGAATTGAAGTGTTACCAGAGCAGACTGCTACTGAAGCATTAATTGCAAATGGTTTTGATATTCCTGTTTCGTGTGAACAAGGTATTTGTGGGACATGTATTACACGCGTTGTAGAAGGCACGCCTGATCATCGGGATTTATTTATGACCGATGAGGAACATGCATTGAATGACCAGTTTACTCCTTGCTGTTCTCGTGCAAAAACTAAAAATCTTGTGATTGAGCTTTAATACTCAAGTTCCTTTATTCAGAAATAAAGGAACTTCTTTCACCTTAAGCGCTGAGAACATTTCTGAGCGTTTCACCCAAAATCACCACACTACTGTGTTCACGCATTAAGGTTTCAGCACGCCCTGCCTGACGATGTACCAACGCATCGAAAATCGAACAATGCTGCAAATGTGCATAGTGCAAACGGCGATATTCTGACAAAGCTTGATTCTGGTCATAGGTAATGGCTTGCGCAGACGCCATCGGCAATTGATTGTTTTTCGCTAAGGCTTGGATGAGTGCGACGTTTTGCGCGCCTTCAATAATCGTGTCATGAAAAATGACGTTGAAATGGTGATAACGTTCCAGTTCAGCATCACCAAACTCGTCTGTTTCATTAAATAGTTTTTCAGTTTCTTGAATGCAATGTTGCAGTGTCTTTTTCTGCTCTTCGCTTAAGCCTTGTTCTGCCAAAGTTTTTGCAGCCAACCCTTCCAGCACACCGCGCACTTCGAGCGCATCATGAACGAGTTGTTCTGAAATTTCACGAACCGTGTAACCACGAGTTGGGTTTTTAATGAGGAGGCCTTCTTGCTCGAGCAACCGAAAGGCAATACGAACAGGCTGCCTTGAAACACCAAGTAACTCGGCAGTCGGAATTTCGGCAATTCTGGCACCGCCTTCAAGTTCCCCTGAAATAATCATTTTTCTTAGTTTAAGTAAAACTTGTTGTCCTGAAGACATTCGCTGCCACACATCACCAAAAACGTCACTTCGATGCTAGCAAGTTCATTTGTAAAATGAAATAAATTTTCTGTGTGAATCAGTGCTTAAGCATTTCCCCTTAAGGGCCGCATTTTAAATAATGGTGCAGATTGGCAAATCGTTGACAGTAAAGGACTGGCCATTATTGATACGCGATATTTGTTAGAAACCGATGACGGTGCGCTTATTTACCTTCAAACCAAAGGTTACCGCCATGGCTCGGCAGAGACGCTAAAACAGCTTGCCCAAGGCAAAGATGTGGACCCGAAAAACTACTATTTCAAAATTACCATGCAGTTTGAAACCAGCTCACCAAAATATTCATGGCTCAATCAGACCGTTGCGGTAGGCAGTGCAATGCGCTTGGGTAAAGCAGTTATTTATGATGCCTATACCCTGAAATAATAATTTTTATAACACTTATAAAAAGGATGGAGCCTTCATTATGGATCAAAAAATTTTAGAACACTTACCGCCCATCCATCACCATTTGGGTGGACATAATATTCATTGGAATGACCAAAACACTGAACTCACCATCCACTACACGGCGCTAGAAAGCTTTACCAATCCACGCGGCACCGTTGAAGGCGGCATGATCTGCGCCATGCTTGACGATGTGATGGGACTTTTTGCATATCTCGCCAATGACCATAAACCCGCCACCACCATCAACTTAACGATGGATTTTTTAAGGCCCTGTGCTGTGGGTGAAGTCATTACAAAATGCCGATTCATTAAACAAGGCAAAACCGTACTGAATCTCGAAAGTGAAGCTTGGCAAAACAACAAAATGATTGCACGAAGTACAGCGAATTTTCTGGTTTTAGATTAATTGCAAACATTCATTCAATAAGGATATGAATAAATGAATTACACCAACAATAAACGAATTTTGATGCATTCCGCTGTAGTGCTTGCCATGCTTGTTTCTTTGGCAGGCTGTGGAAGTGATAGTGATGACACAACGGTTCCCTCAACAACCAAACCACCGCAGTTATCTCCTGCTGTTGGCGTAAAAATGACAGGAAGCTGTTCAGACTTACTTGGATTTAAATATAACAATACGGTCATTAGCTCAGCTACCCTTCAAGAAGCAGGTACATTGACTGTCGCCAACAAACCGATTGGCGCTCATTGTTTAGTTAAAGGTTATATGGACCAACGTGTGAGCCCTGTCGATGGACAAACTTATCAAATTGGTTTTGAAATGCGCTTACCAATAGACTGGAACGGCCGTTTCCTCTATCAAGGTAATGGCGGAACCGATGGTAATTTAGTTCCTGCAACAGGTCAGGTCGGCAGCGGTGGCCCACTCACCAATGCCCTGCATGATGGTTTTGCTGTTATTTCCTCCGATGCCGGACATAACGCTTCACAAAATCCAATGTTTGGTTTAGACCCTCAAGCCAGAATTAACTACGGCTATGGTGCAATTACCAAACTCACGCCTATGGCAAAAAACCTAATTAAAGCCGCATATGGAAAATTACCAGATCGCTCCTATGCAGGCGGCACATCGAACGGTGGCCGTCATGCCATGATTGCCGCAACTCGTTTGGGCGACCAATATGACGGAATTCTAGCGAGTACACCAGGTTTTCACCTACCTCGTGCAGCCGCAGCTCAACTCTACACAGCACAACAGCTTCGTCGTGTCGCAACAGATGAAAATGACCTAAGTACTGCTCTAACTCTTCCAGAGCGTAAAGTATTAGCAAAAGCGATTTTAGATCAATGCGATGCCTTAGACGGTGTTGCAGATGGACTGGTTCAAGACGTCGAGACTTGCCGTACAGCTTTTGATATTCACAAAGATGTACCCATTTGCTCAAGCACAAGAGATGGTACTTGTTTAAGTACCGAACAAATTGATGTATTAGCCAATATTTACCGTGGTCCTGTAAATTCGGCTGGACAAGCGCTCTATGCAACCCAGCCTTTTGACCCTGGTTTAGTGGGAAGCAACTGGGCAAGCTGGAAATTTGAATCTTCTGTGGGAACAGCACGTGACCCAGTTGCAGTCGGCATTCTTTTTCAAGTCCCACCAGACCCAACTGTGACTCAAAACTCTAGACAATTTGCCTTTAATTTTAACTTCGATACCGACTATCCAAAACTCTCAGCAACCAATGATGTGTACACAGAAAGTTCGATGTCATTCATGATGCCACCTGATGAACTCAATCTAGATAAACTCCGTAATCACGGTGGAAAAATGATTGTGGTACAAGGCACAGCAGATGGCGTTTTCTCTGTAGATGACACCCAAAATTGGTACGATCAACTGCTACAACACTATAAAAATGATGCGAAAGGTACAGCGCCTGAATTTGCGCGTTTCTTTAGAGTTCCGGGTATGAACCATACCCGTGATGGCATTGCGACCGACCAATTTGATGCATTGAGTGCTTTAGTTAACTGGGTGGAATACGGGCAAGCACCTGACAAAATCATTGCGACTGCACGCGGCGTAGGTAACCCGAGTGGTCAAATTAATACTGAGCTTCCACAAGACTGGGCACCAGACCGCACCCGTCCACTTTGTCCTTATCCACTGATTGCTCGTTACAATGGTCAAGGCGATAGTGAAAAAGCTGAAAACTTTAGCTGTAAATAACATCCAATAAGATAAAAAGAGAGCTGACCTAGGCTCTCTTTTTTATCTTAATCTTAGCTCAAGTTTTACTGCTTAAACTTTTTAATACTTTTAGACAAATGAGCTCGCATCATTTGTCGAGCCAACAAACCATCCTGATCAACAATTGCGTTATAAATATTGACATGATCATGATGAACCGCTTTTAAATATTCTTCGCGGTTTTCAGGACTTTGCTCAATAGATTTAACACGTGCACGCGGAATAATTTTTTCGCCAAGATACTTTAGAAAATCAACGAAATATTGGTTTTCAGAAGCTTCAGCAATGGCAATATGGAAATCATAATCAGCTTTTACTGTGCCATCATTTGCATCTGATGAAATATGACGTTCAAAGTCTTCAAGCGCAGCTTTCATTTTATCGATGTGGATTTGCTTACGGCGCTCAGAGGCTAAAAAAACAGCTTCAGACTCAAGGCTAATCCGAAGCTCAAGTAAAGAAACAATATCGTTAATGGTTTCTAAACTGGCATTAGACAGCAAAAAATTCTGTTCAACCGTCTGCTCTTTTACAAAAGTACCAATCCCGTGACGAGTCTCGACAAACCCTAAAGAACGCAACTCAGTGATTGCTTCACGAATAACAGAACGGCTTACTTCAAAAGTTTCAATTAATTCAAGTTCGGTCGGAATTTTCTCTCCGACTTGGAAGTCTCCAGACTGAATTTTTTCGATCAGTTGTTCTACAATAATCTGGCTTAGTTTTTTTGTTGATCTAGGTTTAATTGCGCTAGACATAATCTGAAGAACTCATGAAATGTTGAAAAAAATTATAAAATTCATTTTACTATAAACTTAGCCGATAGTCATATTCGGTTTTTATACCTCTAAGTTATTAAAATCAAAATATTTTATCTCTGTTATCAAACCCTCACACATATTTAAAAAGTAAGCAACTTATGCTTCTGTTGATATTTAATAATGCGTTGAATAAGTTAAAAAATATGCAGCTCAATACCATTGATTGAGCTGCACAACTTTTAAATTTGAGCCTGAGTTAATTGCCCATTGACCAGACGAGTAATCTGTAGTGGATTACTATCTTTTAATGCATCGGGTAATAAAACTTGTGGGGTATTTTGGAAACATACCGGACGCAAGAAACGCTCAATCGCTCCCGTACCCACCGAAGTTCCGCGTGCATCACTGGTTGCAGGGAAAGGACCACCATGCACCATTGCATCAGACACTTCAACTCCTGTCGGGAAACCGTTAAACAATACACGGCCAGCTTTACCGGTTAGCAAATGAAGAAGCTCGCCTGCTTCAGACAACTCATTTTCATCACCAATAATGGTTGCCGTAAGCTGTCCACCTAAAGCCTCGATCCCTTTTAACAAAGTCGCTTCATCCTCTACGCCAATCACAATCGACATTGGCCCGAAAACTTCATGTTGTAGTTTTGGGTTGCTTGACAATAAAACAGATTGATCCGCTTTAAATAGATGTGCTTTTGCTTGAGAAACTAGCTCGGCCTCTTGTCCTGTCGCAATAACTTCAAAACCAGCTTCACTGTTTAGAGCATCAATACCTTGACGGTAGCTTTTTAAAGTTCCTTCATTCAACATGACCTGAGGCACAGCTTTTTGCGTGCTTTCAGCTAAAGCTGCTACGAAACTGTCAAATTCAGGACCTTGTACGCCTAAAATTAACCCTGGTTTTGTACAGAACTGACCACATCCCATATTAAATGAGGCAACCGTATCTTGTGCGATTTGTTCACCACGAGAATTCAGCGCTTGAGATAAAACCACTACAGGGTTCACACTCGACATTTCAGCAAAGAATGGAATTGGCTGAGGACGGCTCTGCGCAAGGTTATAAAGTGCCATTCCACCTTCAAGAGAACCCGTAAAACCAGCTGCCTGAATCAGTGGATGTTCTACCAAGTTTGCGCCAATACGGCCGCCAAAAATCATATTGAATGTGCCTTTAGGCATATCGCAAACTTCGATTGCTTTTTCAATGGCTTCTGCAACAAGCTCAGCAGTTGCCATATGGCCAGAGTGTGCTTTAAAGACAACCGGACACCCTGCTGCTAAAGCAGCTACGGTATCACCGCCTGCAGTTGAAAATGCAAGTGGGAAATTACTCGCGCCAAACACAGCAACCGGTCCTACCCCAACTTTATATTGACGCAAATCAACACGCGGCAAAGGCTTACGTTCTGGTAATGCCACATCAATACGAGCACCATAAAAATCGCCACGGCGTAAAAGTTCAGCAAACAGTCGAAGCTGACCAGTAACACGGCCTGTCTCTCCTTGAAGACGAGCAAGTGGTAAGCCTGTTTCAAGTGAAGCGACTTCTTGCAGGTTCGCACCTAATACTTCAATTTGGCGAGCAATTTCTTCAAGAAAAGAGGCACGTTGCTCTTGAGAAGTTTGGCTATAAACTAAAAAAGCGTTATGTGCAGCTTGAGCAGCTTGATCCACTTCTTCAAGGGTCGCCTGACTAAATACATAACCTGTTGGCTCATAGTCTTTTGCAGCTATACTTTCTAGAGCTGGCGCATTTGCAGCAACACGTTGACCATTAATAAACTGCCGACCGTTATTTTTACTCATTTTAAAGCTCCAATACCTAAATAGTTAGAATTATTGCGGACCAAGTGTCGCAATGAGCGCAGCCAAATCTTCATAGTCTGCTTGAGTTAAATCACTTAATGGCGGACGTACTGGACCTGCATCATGTCCAATAATTTTGGCACCTGCTTTAATCATGCTTACCGCATAACCTGATTTACGGTCGCGAATTTTAATCAATGGCAAGAAGAAATCTTTAATCAAACGATTGGTTGTTTCAAAGTCATCACTGCGAAGCGCGTTATAAAACTCCATAGCAGTCTTTGGAATAAAATTAAATACAGCTGATGAATAAACTGGGCAACCTAAGGCTTTATATGGCGCTGCAAAAACTTCTGCTGTTGGTAAACCACCTAAATATGACAAACGATCACCCATAGTCTGAGTCACTGCTGTCATCATATCGATTTGACCAGAGCTGTCTTTAAAGCCGATTAAGTTCGGGCACATCTCGGCTAACTTTTGGATTGAATCGAGATTTAATCTTGAAACGCTACGGTTATAAAAAATTACGCCAAAGTCTACTGAGTTACATACTTGCTTAACGTGTTCGATCAAACCTTCTTGGCTTGCTTCAGTTAAGTAATGCGGCATTAACAAAATACCGTGTGCACCTAAGCGCTCTGCTTCTTTTGCCTGTTCAATCGCCTGACGTGTCGGACCACCTGCCCCAGCAATAATCGGTACACTACCTTTACAAGTATCGACAGCTGTTTTAATCACGTCAGAGTATTCACTTCCAGTTAACGAGAAAAACTCGCCTGTACCACCCGCAGCAAATAATGCACTTGCACCATAAGGCGCTAACCATTCAAGACGTTTTGCATAAGAAGATTTATTAAAGTCCCCATTTTGGTCAAAGTCAGTAACCGGAAAAGAAAGAAGGCCATCAGAAACAATGTTTTTTAACTCAAGAGCATCCATTAGAAAATATCCATACATGTTTATTTTGTCAGACATCTTACATCATAAATTTTATTTTAATCAATATATTTTTCCTCTGGAAAATTAAATTTTTTAAAAAGATCAAAGTTCATTATCTAAAATAATTTAACCTATTGTTTTATAAAACATCTTTAAAAACTCTCAATATTAGGACTAATCGTTAGACATAAAAAAAGCTGCCCATATGGACAGCAAAGCATTAAGAAAACTCAAAAAGCGAATTTTTCAAAGATATCGGTAAAACATTAACGAACCAAACACGGCTTTTTATTATTAAACGACCAATTTGGTATTAAAAATTGCATCGCATCGGCATCATTACGAGCTCCTAAACCTTTTAATTTATACAGTTCATGGGCTTGATTAATTCGATCCCAGTCCAGCTCAACCCCAAGTCCTGGTGCTGTTGGCACCTGAATTTTACCGTCTTTAATTTCAAGCGGCGCTTTCGTTAGCTGATCTGTACCTTCTTGCCAAATCCAGTGTGTATCAATTGCCGTAACCTTACCTACCGCGGCGGCAGCAACATGGGTAAACATCGCAAGTGAAATATCAAAGTGATTATTAGAATGCGAACCCCACGTTAAATTGTACATATTGCAGAGCTGCGACACTCGAACCGAGCCTTCCAATGTCCAAAAATGTGGATCAGCCAAAGGAATATCAACAGCTTGCAATTGAATACTATGCGACATTTCTCGCCAGTCCGTAGCAATCATATTGGTCGCAGTGGGTAAGCCTGTTGCACGTTTAAACTCGGCCATAATTTCACGGCTTGAATAACCTTGTTCTGCACCGCATGGGTCTTCTGCATAGGCCAGCACCCCTTTAAGGTGTTTACCTAAAGCAATGGCTTCATCTAAAAACCATGCTCCGTTTGGATCAAGCGTTACACGCGCTTCTGGAAAACGGCGCGCGATGGCTGTAACAGCTTCGGCTTCTTGTTCGCCCTGTAACACGCCACCTTTTAGCTTAAAGTCTTTAAATCCATAACGATCATAAGATGCTTCTGCTAAACGCTGTACAGCCTCAGGTGTTAACGCTTTTTCATGACGGACTTTATACCAGTCATGGTTATGCTGAGGTGTAGTCGCATAGTCTAATGAAGTCTGTTTTCGGTCACCGATAAAGAATAAATATCCTAAAACTTCAACTTCACTACGTTGCTGGCCTTCACCTAGTAAGCTTGCGACATTCACATTTAAATGCTTGCCCAGCAAATCAAGTAATGCTGACTCATAAGCCGTTACAACATGAATTGTGGTACGTAAATCAAAGGTTTGGTTGCCTCGCCCCCCACTGTCACGATCAGCAAAAGTTTGTTGAATTTTTTTAAGTAGATTTTTATATTCGCCAATCGGCTGCCCTTCTACCAAGGCTTTAGCATCATTTAACGTCGCTAAAATTTTTTCTCCACCCGGAATTTCACCTACACCAATATTTCCAGAATTATCTTCGATAATAAGTATATTACGAGTGAAATAAGGTCCATGAGCACCACTCAAATTGAGCAGCATGCTGTCATGTCCAGCAACAGGAATTGCTCGAATTGATTTAACGATAGGTGTAGAGGTCGCCATTAAAATACTCCTTGGCATTCTGATACTATTTTTTCATTACCAAAACTTATAAGACATCAGACAACTTGTCAATATAAACCCGCATAAAAATTATTTTTCGACCCTACTTGCCAAAATAATATTTTTAATCATATGATGTCATACATCTAAAGACGCGGTTTTAGAACTAGGACTATAGAGTAGATACAAAATTCCGTTTTCTCATCTATTCTATCGATGAATTTGACATGACGTCACCTATTTCACGGATATGCAAATAGGTCGATTATTAAAAAGAGTTTGTATATGGATAATCTGCAAACAAATATTGCTGTAGTGACTCAGCAAAGAGCCAAACATACAAAAACTCGCTACTACATTCTTGCGATGATTTTTTTGGTCACGGCTTTTAATTACGGTGATCGTGCAACCCTTTCAATGGCTGCAACGCCAATCTCTCATGAGCTGGGAATCGACTCAGTCACCATGGGTTATATTTTCTCGGCCTTTGCATGGGCCTATGTAATTGGTCAAATTCCAGGTGGTTGGCTACTCGATAAGTTTGGTGCTCGCCGTGTATATTTCTGGAGTCTATTTTTATGGTCGTTATTCACGGTTTTAATCGGTTTTACCGACATTTTAGGTGATACTGCGACCATCATTACTTCACTCTTTGTACTCAGATTTTTAGTTGGTTTGTCTGAGTCGCCTGCTTTTCCGGGTAACAGTAAAATTGCTGCCGCATGGTTTCCAACCAAAGAACGTGGAACTGCCGCTGCCATTTTTAACTCATCCTCTTATTTCTCAACCGTACTTTTTGCTCCCCTAATGGGTTGGCTTGTTGCAACCGTCCACTGGCAGTCTATTTTCTGGGTCATGGGTGGTCTCGGAATCATTCTTTCCTTTATCTGGCTTAAGGTCATTTATAGCCCGACCAATCATCCAACAGTAAATCCCGAAGAAGTAAAATATATTGCTTCAGAAGGTGCTTTACTCGACATGGGTGAAAATAGCCAAAATAGTAAAAAAGAGAAAATTACTTTGAGCAAAGTTAAGCAGCTGCTTGCTTCACGTATGATGCTCGGTATCTTTATTGGACAATATTGTGTAAATACACTGACCTATTTTTTCTTGACTTGGTTCCCTGTTTACCTTGTCAAAGAAAGACATCTCAGCATTTTAGAAGCAGGTTTTGCAGCAGTTGCACCTGCACTCTGCGGCTTTGTAGGTGGAATTTTAGGTGGCTTGATTTCAGATAAGTTAATTCGAATGAATTACAGCTTAAGCTTTTCAAGAAAGCTACCTATCGTAGTCGGATTCTTGGTTTCAACCTCAATTATTATGTGTAATTACGTCGATTCTCAAGCAGCAATCGTATTCTTTATGTCCTTATCTTTCTTTGGGAAAGGCATCGGCTCTTTAGGTTGGGCAGTCATGTCTGATGTTGCACCAAAAGAAATGGTGGGTTTATCAGGAGGAATGATGAATGCGTTTGGTAATACGGCAGGAATCGTGACCCCAATTGTGATCGGCTATATCTTAGCAAGTACTGGTTCTTTCAACCTTGCATTGACTTATGTCGGTGTGCATGCGATTGCAGCAGTAATTTGCTATACCGCTATTGTGGGCAAAATCCAGCGCTTCGAGTTAAAACCTACCTCTTAAAACTTTAAGTCATAACGCTTAACTAACTTAAGCGTTATGACCTCTCTTCAAATGTATACAAGGAATGATCATGCTGAAGCCTCTCCTCATAAAAATTAGTCCTCTTGATAATGTAGCCATTGTAGTGAATGACGGCGGTTTACCACCTTCTACACATATTGAAGAATACCAACTCATCTTGGTTGATCATGTGCCACAGGGACATAAAGTTTTATTAAAGTCATTAAAGCAAGGTGAAGCAATTGTTCGTTATGGGGAAATTATTGGTTATGCAAATAAAGATTTATCCGCAGGTTCATGGGTAAATGAAGCCGTTACCCAAATGCCAGAGGCACCTGAGCTAGATGATCTTGAATTAGCAACTCGCCCCGATCCTAAGCTTCCTCCACTGACCGGATATACATTTAAAGGTTATAAAAATAAAGATGGCAGTGTCGGCACAAAGAATATTTTAGGTATTACGACCAGTGTTAACTGTGTAGAGGGTATTGTTGATTATGTCGTTAAAATTATTGAACGTGATTTACTTCCTAAATATTCAAATGTAGATGGTGTAGTCGGATTAAACCATTTATATGGTTGTGGTGTGGCAATCGATGCCCCCGCTGCAATTGTTCCTATTCGTACAATTCATAATCTTGCACTCAACCCTAATTTTGGTGGAGAAATTATGGTGGTGAGTCTAGGCTGCGAAAAAATGCAACCCGAACGACTTCTAAACATTCCTAAAGAAAACAAATATATCCCCCTAGCAAACGAAGATATTATTCAGTTGCAAGATGAACGCCATAACGGTTTTGAAAGTATGGTCAACCATATTTTAACCGTAGCAGAACAACACCTTGAAAAGCTTAATCAACGTACTCGAGAAGAAGTTCCAGTTTCTAATTTAGTTGTAGGCATGCAATGTGGTGGGAGTGATGCATTTTCGGGAGTTACCTCTAACCCTGCCGTTGGTTTCGCAGCTGACTTGATTGTGCAATGTGGCGGTACAGTCATGTTCTCTGAAGTTACGGAAGTCCGCGATGGTATTCACCTACTTACTCCACGTGCAGCAAATGAACAAGTTGCCAAAGATCTAATTCGGGAAATGAAATGGTACGATGACTATTTAGCAGCAGGCCAAGTAGACCGAAGTGCCAATACCACACCGGGTAATAAAAAAGGTGGACTGAATAACATTGTAGAAAAAGCGATGGGATCAATTGCAAAATCAGGCCGCTCACCGATTGTAGAAGTTCTCGCACCGGGCCAAAGACCGACAAAAAAGGGGTTAATTTTTGCGGCTACCCCTTCGAGTGACTTTATCTGTGGTACGCAGCAAATGGCATCTGGTATTACTGTTCAAGTCTTTACCACAGGTCGTGGTACACCCTACGGGCTGGCAGCCGTACCTGTAATTAAAATGGCAAGCCGAAACAATATTGCAAACCGTTGGTATGACCTGATTGATATCAGTGCTGGCGATATTGCGATTGGAAAGAAGACTATTGAAGAAGTGGGCTGGGAACTTTTTGAACTGATTTTACAAGTGGCTAGTGGCGAAAAACAAACGTGGTCGGACCGTTGGGGTATTCATAACTCACTCGCTGTATTTAACCCTGCACCCGTGACCTAATAAGGTTTAAAAGATGAGGCATATCACCTCATCTTTTCACATTTCCCATCTTAATTACGACACATTTCACTAAAACTTAACATCGCTGCTAAAATAACATCGAAAATTAAGAACTCTATTTCTCTATGCAAAATCAGACTGCTTCAAATCTCCCCTCAACTCAACTTGGAAAAGCGCTGCTTTGTCTTATGACATCAGCATTATTATTTTCCATTATGGGAGTGTGCATTCGTTTTGCTTCACAAACAGTAGACAATGCGACCGTCGTGTTTTTTAGAAATGCAGTGGGTTTATTTATTTTTATTCCGATGCTCTTTAAACAAGGTTTAGATTTTATTAAAACCGATAAACTTTGGATGCACACTTGGCGAAGTATTGTGGGTCTTGCCGCAATGTACGGTTTTTTCTATGCCATTGCAAACTTAAAACTCTCAAATGCCATGGTTTTTAGTTACTCATCTCCTATCTTTATTCCACTTATTGCATGGCTTTTCTTAAAAGAAAAAATTACTAAATCGATGATTTTTGCCGCTGTGATTGGACTCATTGGGGTTTTATTTGTCGCTAAACCCGACCAAGGTCTATTTAACGCATTGTCTTTTATTGGCTTGGGGGCATGCTTTTTATCAGCAATGGCTTTTGTCACCGTAAGAGCTTTAACCAGTACAGAGCCACCTGAACGTATCGTTTTTTACTTCTGTGTTTTTGGTAGTTTAATTTCCTCTATTCCGATGTTCTGGCATTGGCGAATTTTCACTTGGCATGAACTAGCATTACTCATTGCCGCAGGACTTTTAGCAAATATAAGCCAACTTTTTATGTCTTATGCCTATAGCCTAGCCCCAGCTGGCCAAATTGGCCCAATGAACTATATTGCCATTATTTTTGCAGGAATTTGGGGATTTGTTTTTTGGCATGAATTACCTGATCTGTTTAGCATTATCGGCATATTTATTATTTTATTTGCGATTTTGCTCTGTAATCCATTTTTGCAGAAAAAGTTACTTTCTCGATTTAAATAACAAACAAACCTTAATCTAATTTAGGTACTGTATTCGATACTCATTTGGTGAAATGCCTGTCCAATGGCGATAGGCTTTTCTAAAATTAGAAGTATCTGAAAAGCCAATTCTCTCAGCAATTTCATCTATAGTTAAAGTTGTCTCTCGCAAATATTCATCAGCAAGACGGCGCCGAGTCTCATCTAACAATTCTTGATAGGTTAAATCAAAACCTGCCAAACGCCGATGTAAGGTCCGCTTTGAGATATGTAAACGTTTAGCCATTTCTTGAGCTGATGGAAAAAGCCCCGTTCCATCCAATAGTATTAAACGAATCGTTTTCACCAACTCTGGCTCTTCAAGTTCAGCAGCACCTAGCATCCGCTCACAAAACGACTTACACATATCGGCTGTAATCGGGTTGGCATTTGGGCAAGGTACATCGAGCCACTTTAAATCAAAATGCCATTGCATCACCCCAGCATTAAACTGAACGGGGCAACGAAACACTTTTTCATATTCTTCTGCATAGTCAGGCGCTGGGTATGGTAATAAAAGCTTCTTCGCTTGAAATGGTCCTTCAAGTACCCGTTCAATTAAAGTTTGCATTGAGCTAAACCAAAACTCGCACACTAAAGGTAAAAGCTTACCCAGTGCAATAATGTCCTGCCCTTCAAAAACGGCAACATCATCTCGAATATAAAATGACTTCTTTAAAATAGGCCCTGCAAGCTTAATGTGTCGAATGCCAAGCTCGACTGCTTGTCTAAAATTACGTGAGGAATATAACGCATAGCCATATACTCCAAAATCTGACAATCGCTGCTTTTGCCCTGCGCGCAGACCAATGAGTGGATCATGTGATAGCTTTTGAATATTTTGAAATAGCTGAATTTTTTGGACTTGGGAAATATATAAAGAGGATTGATTCATCGCATCTGGCGAAATATTTGTGCCAGATAAAACATCTGATATTGAATGGCCTTGCAAACCCATTTCATCAAATAAACTGGTCAAACCCAGCAAATATGTATTGGAACCTAAGGATGTATTATCATAATTTCCTTTGATAACCGCATTTGTATTTTTATAAACATTATTAGGCATTTAATTCACACCATCCCTAGAGTGACGTGCATAATGGCACTAAACTACCTCTTGTTGTCTCAATTTAACATCGACCATATGACGCTTCAAGCATAAAGTATAATAAGCAAAAGTATGGAAGGAATAATAATGGAACAGTCCACCTTAAAAGAATATAGCGGCTCTGCCACTGAACATATGGAACTTATTTTTTCCAAACAACGTGCCAATTTTGAAGCAGATCCTTACCCAAGTCTTGAAGCACGCCGCACAAAACTGCATCAACTTAAAAAACAAATTATCCGTTATCAAGATGCTTTAGCTGCTGCGATTAATTCCGATTTTAGTTCAAGATCACTTGATGAATCTAAGCTATTAGATTTGCTTGGCTCTGTGTTAGAAGCCGATCATGCGATTCATCATTTACGACGCTGGATGCGTCCAAGTAAACGCCGTACCGAGCTTTTATTTTTATCAAATCGTTTAAGTGTGCAATACCAACCTAAAGGCGTGGTTGGTGTGATTGTTCCTTGGAACTTCCCCGTTTATTTAGCACTTGGCCCGCTTATTGCAGCTTTAGCTGCGGGCAATCGGGTCATGATTAAACTGCCTGAAATTACCCCGAATACTAATGCAATGCTTCGACGCATGCTGGCTGAAGTCTTTAACGAAGATGAAGTGGCGGTTTTTGGTGAAGAAATTACAGACCCAGCAAGATTTACCTCTTTGCCATTTAATCATATTGTCTTTACGGGTTCTCCTGCAATTGGCAAAGTCGTCATGCGAGCAGCAGCTGAAAACTTAACACCTGTTACACTTGAGTTAGGTGGTAAATCTCCTGCAATTGTAAGCCGCAACTACCCGCTTGCCGATGCGGCAAAACGTATTACGCATGGTAAAGCAACAAACAGTGGTCAAATCTGCGTAGCACCTGACTATGCGTTGGTTCCCAAAGAAAGTATTGATGAGTTTGTAGATGCTGCAAAATCAAGCTTTATAAAAATGTTTGGTCAAAACATCACAAACAATGAAAATTACACATCGATTGTAAATGACCGCCATTTAAAACGTATTCAAGATATCTTGACCGATGCACAAGAAAAAGGTGCCCGTATTATTCCTTGCGATACTTACAGCTTTGACCAACAAGGTCGCAGAATGCCTGTACAGATTGTGCTGAATTGCACGCCAGATATGCGCATTATGAAAGAAGAACTCTTTGGCCCTATTTTACCAGTGGTAGCTTATGATTCTTTAAATGATGCGATTACCTATGTGAAATCGGATGAACGACCTTTAGCACTTTATTGCTTTACACATAGCTCGGTAGAACGTGATCGTATTTTACGTGAAACTCATTCGGGCGGTGTGACCATCAATGATTGGGGTTGGCATGTAGTTAACCACGATGCTCCTTTTGGTGGTATCGGCAACTCAGGTATGGGGTCATATCATGGTGAGGAAGGTTTCCGCGAACTTTCACATGCAAAAACTGTATTTATTCGTCATCGGTTTTTCCCGACTCAGCTTTTCCACCCTCCTTATGGAACATTTTTACAAAAGTTAGCGATTCGCTTCTTCTTGAAAAAAGGCGATCCAAATATTAAAGAAGGATGATAAAAAAAAGCCTCGTAATGAGGCTTTTTTTAGTAGATTTTCATTGATCAACAATTAATATAAATATTTATCACACTATTTATATATCAAGTCATTCATATATTGAACTAATTTATTCTAAAAAATAATAAAAATTTACTATCTAAAATTACTGGCCTACAGTCACCTTAGTAAAACATGCCCCTGTAAGAGAGTATTAAATCGCTATAGCCCGTTAATTCTTTATCTTGAGCACTTGCGGGAGTAATTTGCATATCTACCGCATAGACACGTTTTAGATTTTCTAGCCCCTGATCGAGTTTTTTTAGATTTACAATGTCGCCCGCTTTAAATGGCAACCCTGTCTTAAGCTGTAATGAGGAAATTTTACCTTCCTGAATTATGATTTTATTCAAGCGACCAATTTGCACACTCAGGTTTAAATTACCCTGATTTAAGTCTTGTGGACTCACGACAATTTGACTGGTAATAAAACCCTTTTTTAAAAGTTCATTTTGGGCATAGTTCACGATGTTATGTAAACTTTGGGTTCCAATACATTTACCCAAAACATTCTGTGGGTGTTTTTTTATAGCTTTAACCACAAAGTTAAATTGCTGTAAGTCAGACTGCGACTGACCATTTAAAGGGATAAGACTAATTTCTTTAACCGTTACACATGGGCTTTCTTCAACAACTAAATGCTTAAAATCCTGTAATGGTTTTGTATTTTCATAAGGAGTTTGCTGAGCAAGCTGGTCTTGTAATTGCTGGTTAAGCTCTTTTAAACGTTGATCTTGAAGCACCTGGCTGGGCAAAGAAACATCTTCAATCGCATAGACATATTGGTGAAAACCCGCAAAAAGAATAAGGGAAGAAGTTATAAAATTCTTAGTTAACATTTTATAGACAGAATTGTACGTATAATCACACTATTTTACACAACTACAATATATATCTCAATATTTTATAAAAATAAAAAAGCTAGGCATCCACCTAGCTTTAATATAAAAACAACTATAATCGACTTAAATATAATCAACCTTTTGTGCTTTTAAAATATCAAGCTGCAACATCTTTTTCTTTTTATATTTATAGGCAATAAACAAACCAATAAACCAGATTGGTGAGCACTCAAGTGCAATTAAAGTATCATGATCCAAAGCTAAAATTACGATAGTAAACACTAAAAATAACATGGTCATCCATGCCATAAATAAACCACCCGGCATTTTATATTTTGACTGGGTATGTAATTCAGGGTTTTTCTTACGATAATAAATATATGAAAGCACAATCAACATGAATGTAAAAATACATAAAATTGAAGTAAGCGCTGAGATAATCGTAAATGCCGTCATAACATTAGGCACAATAAATAAAATAGAAGTACCAACCGTTACACACGCCATTGAAAATACGAGTCCGCGAATTGGAACTTTTCTTTTAGATAGCTTACTAAAGCTTTTAGGTGCATCATTATCTAACGCTAGACCGTATAACATACGGCTAGTCGCAAAGATTCCACTGTTTGCAGAAGATAAAGCTGAAGTCGCAACAACAAAGTTGATTAAACCTGCCGCAATTGGTAACCCGACCAAAGTAAACATTTCCACAAATGGGCTCTTTTCTGGTGAAACTTTTGCCCAAGATGTGACTGCAATAATACAAACCAACGCGCCTACATAGAATAATAAAATGCGTAAAGGAATAGAGTTAATCGCTTTTGGAAGTGATTTATGCGGGTCTTTGGTTTCAGCAGCAGTCGTACCGACAAGCTCAATACCCACAAATGCAAATATGGCAATTTGAAAACCTGCCAAGAAACCGGTTACACCATAAGGAAACATCGACTCTGTTTCAAACAAATGGCTCATTGAGGCCTTAACCCCATTTGGAGAGGTAAAACCAGTACTAATTAAATAAATACCAGCCAAAATAAACAGAATAATTGCAGTAATTTTGATGAGTGAAAACCAAAACTCAAGTTCACCGAACAATCGCACAGCCACAAAGTTGAGTATGGTTAAGATGGCCAATGATGTAAATGCCGGAATCCAAACGGGTAAATCTGGATACCAAAACTGCATGTACCCTCCAATCACAATCACGTCTGCAATCGCAGTAATAATCCAGTTACACCAATAGGACCAACCAAGGAAAAACCCCGCCCACGGACCTAGATAAGCCGTTGCAAAATCGGCGAAGGTTTTAAAATTGGTATTCGCAAGCAACAATTCACCCATTGCCCGCATCACGAAGAAAAAGAAGAAACCAATAATTAAATAGGTTAAAACAATTGAAGTACCCGAAACACTTAATGTTTTCCCGGAACCCATAAATAATCCAGTACCAATTGCACCACCAATTGCGATCATCTGAATATGACGATTGGTTAATGAGCGCTGCAATTTCTCTTCTTCTTGCTCAGTCATATGGTGACTACCAAGAAGATCTCCTTCCAGGAACTGCTTTCCTTTATTCTTACTCATGTAATATTTACTCCAATTTATAGCAACAGTCGTAAATGCTTTAATAATAAATAAATTATATGATTATTAATTTAGTCCATTAAACCATTCTAAAGATATTATTAAATTACTTAAGACCTTATAAATCCCTTTTTAAAAGCTATCACCTATAACAATAAAAATTATTCATCATTCCTTTCCTTCATTATTATATTAATCTGCTCTCCAGAATATAATTCCGATAAATAATTAAAATATATAGATTAATTAAATATTTTATTGATTTACCTTTTATATAGAAAAACAGGCTAATTAATTCCAGCTCAGCGAGCAAGATTGTATTTATCCATATACCCATCTTGCGCTAGCGATAATATAGTATTCCTTCTTAAATTTGGTGAAATGTATAGTAATTTCCGCTTAATTAACAGCCATTCGAAAATGTTCAGTGGCTTTGAGTTTATTGACCACTTCTGGACTCGAAACTTGTTTAACATGAACACTTAGCACCCGAACTAAAGAGCCATTTTCAACATTCAATTGTTTTGCTTGTTCTTTCGTTAACTGCAATATGTTTTGGTGCGGTTTGCTATACACAAGAATGGCGCGATAATTTTCATAGTCATCATTAGCCACAATGTAAGCTTCATCCCCTACAGCGATATTTTCAGGTTGTTCAATTTGGACCGTTACAGACTGACTTTCTTTAATTGCCCGTAAATTTTCGATATCTGCTTGCAGCGTTGCGCCACCATCAAAAATATCGACATAACCTTTGTAGCGTAGTCCCTCTTCAAGCAAGAGGTTGTAGGCTGGTCGAGTATTTGGGTGAACAATGCCAATCGCAGCTTTAGCATCGTCCGGCAACATATCGACATAGAGTGGATGTCTTGGCATCAGCTCAGCAATAAAAGCCTTTTGCCCGACTCCACTTAAATAATCGGCCTTGGTAAATTCGATATTAAAAAACTTATGACCTACGGCATTCCAAAATGGTGACTGCCCATTGGCGTCAGAATATCCGCGCATTTCGGCAACAATCGTTTCTTCAAAATATTGACGAAATGCTGAAAGAAATAAGAAACGGACTTTAGATAAAAATTTGCCATTTTTATTTAAGCGATAGTCAGGGTCTAAAAATAAAGTACAAAGCTCACTACAGTTAGTATGGTCATTACTCAAATACAAAGTAGGTAAAGCGTTATAAACACTTAACGGTTCTGACGCATGCACTTGTGTCCCAACATGGAAGTTATACCAAGGTTCTTTTAAACCAAGTGCAACTTCAATTCCGCAAACACCGACAACTTTATTGAGTTCAGTATCTTCTAAAACAAATAAGTAAACCTGATCTGCCTTTGGAAGTTCGCCTGCGACTGTCTTACACGCCCGTTCAATACGAGCAGCAAGTTTTTCCATATTTGGCTGCAAAGATGTCAAACCAAAACCTGCCTTTTGCGCCAACAGGTAAAGGTCATTAACATCTTTAGGTTCGATGTAACGAATAATCATCATGCTGCTTGTTCATCCTTTTGAATTTCTACAAAGCGAGCAAGCGCACGATCAAAGCGTTTTAGACCTTCATCAATATCAGCAAATGGAATAATCAAAGACGGTGTAAAACGTACAACGTTTGGACCAGCAATCAAAATCAATAAACCTTCTTCACCCGCAAGATTATTAATATCTTTTGCTTTACCAGCGAATTCATCTTTTAATGCACAACCAATCAATAAGCCCTCACCGCGAATCGTTTTAAAGACTTCATATTTTTCATTTAATTTATTTAAAACATTTTTATAGTAGTCATGGCGCTCTTTAACGCCATTCAGCACTTCAAGCGTATTAATAAACTCAAAGACTGCACCGGCTACCGCGCTCGCTAATGGGTTACCACCATAAGTCGTGCCATGTGTACCCACTGAAAAGTGCGGAGCAAACTTATCTGTTGTTAACATTGCGCCGACTGGAAAACCACCACCTAGTGCTTTGGCAGTCGTTAACACATCTGGAATAACACCAGAGTTCATGTAGGCATAAAGTGCACCTGTACGGCCTACACCAGTTTGTACCTCATCAAAAATAAGTAAGGCGCCAAACTCATCACACAGGTCACGCAAACCTTTTAAAAATTCGATGTCAGCAGGAATAACACCGCCTTCTCCTTGGATCGGCTCAACAATAACTGCACAAGTTTGCTCATTAATGACCGCTTTTGCAGCTTCTAAATCGTTAAAAGCAACATGGTTAATGCCATTTGGAAGTGGTGCAAAGTCTTGTGAATATTTAGGTTGACCACCCGCTGAAACGGTAAATAAGGTACGGCCATGGAACGCATTATTAAATGCCACAATGCCACTTTTGCCAGCAACACCGCTGTCTAGTCCAACTTTACGAGCTAGTTTTAATGCTGCTTCATTCGCTTCTGCACCTGAGTTACAGAAGAAAACCTTGTCTGCAAATGTATTTTCAGTGAGTTGTTTTGCAAGGCGTAGAACGGGTTCATTTGTATAACCGTTACCGACATGCCAAAGTTTTGTTGCTTGTTCTGTTAAAGCATTTACTGCCACTGGATGCGCATGACCTAATGCGTTTACTGCAATCCCGCCTGCAAAATCGATATATTCTTTATTTTCTTGATCCCAAATACGTGAACCTTCGCCACGTACCGGAATGAAATTTGCCGGTGCAAAAACTGGAACCATCCACTCGTTAAAGTCATTACGAGAAACTGCAAAATTATTCATCTTATCTAGTCCATTAAATTGAATTATTAGGCTTAACCGATGCCCCTATTATTCAAAATCAAATTGATTCACAAAATTTGTAATTCAGTCAAAAATGAATTAATTTTTACCAATTTGATAATTGACAATTACAATATGGATAACATTGATCAAATTATTTTAGGTTTACTTAAAGATAACGCACGGATGTCTGTTACCGAGTTAGCCGAAAAAGTTCACGTTTCAAGAGCAACTATCAAGAAGAGAATGGAGTATCTGGAGTCTTCGGGCATCATTACCGGATATACGGTACGGTTTAAACCCAATGCAGAACGAAACGTCATCCGTGCATGGATGAGCATTATGGTTGAAGGGACCAAAGCGCAGTCTGTGATTAAAGAACTACGCCTAGAAAGTGCCGTGGAATGTTTGCATAAAACCAATGGCAAATGGGACATTTTGGTTGAGCTACGTTCTGACACTTTAGAAAACTTCGACAAAGTTTTAGAAAGAATCAGGAACATTTCAGGTATTTATAACAGTGAAACCAGCATTCTGCTTGCGAGTCATAAGACCTAATCATTCACTTTAATTTCAAATAATAAGAACGAAAAATTGATGGGCTAAGCATAAGGTTTGGCTCATCAAGCTGCTCTCGATTAGAAAATTCTTCAATTGTCTTTCATCAAATCTACTGAACTAGTACGACAATCAACTTCTCCTAAAAATCTTCAATAAATTTTTAATATTTTTTAAACAATCAAATCAAAAACTTAAAATCCAATTTGATCTAAATTTCAACTTTTTTCACTCGTTCCCTCATCGAAGCATTTGACAGAAAATTTAAAACATAATACATATAGTGTTATATGTTATATGTTAAAACCTAAGGACAAGGTATAAAAAATGGCTAAAACTCAACTACAACACTTCATTAACGGCGAATATGTTGCTAGCAAAGGAAATGATTTCTTCGATTTGGTAAGCCCAGTGACTGGTGAAGTTTATGCACAATCACCGAATGCGACCGAGGCAGAAGTTGATGCTGCTTATACCGCTGCAAAAGAAGCATTTAAAATTTGGGGACGCAGTACACCTTCGACTCGTCAAAAAGCATTACTGAATTTAGCAGATGCTATTGAAGCAAATGCGGAGCGTTTAATTGAGGCTCAAAGTCGTAATACGGGTCAGTTAAAACACTTAATTGCATCGGAAGAAGTGGGTGCATCAGCAGATCAGGTTCGTTTCTTTGCCGGCGCTGCTCGCCTACTCAATGGCACTGCTTCAGGTGAATATTTAGAAGGTTTAACCTCTTCTATTCGCCGCGAACCAGTCGGTGTAGTTGGGCAAGTTACACCTTGGAACTATCCACTCATGATGGCTGTTTGGAAAATTGCTCCAGCTTTATCCGCTGGTAATACCGTGGTACTTAAACCAAGTGATACGACGCCTGAAAGTACGCTTTTACTGGCAGAAATTGCTGCACCATTTTTCCCTAAAGGTGCATTTAACGTAGTGTTAGGCCAAGCTCAGGTGGGTTCAAAAGTTGTATCACATAAAACCCCTGCTCTCGTTTCGATTACAGGTTCAGTTCGTGCGGGATTACAAGTTGCAGCTTCTGCCGCAGCAAATCTAGCCAAGGCACATCTTGAGCTTGGTGGTAAAGCACCTGTAGTGGTTTTTGAAGATGCTGACCTCGACAAAGCAGTTGAAATGATTGCATTAACGGGCTATTTCAACGCAGGCCAAGACTGTACGGCGGCAACGCGTGTGATTGTGGCTGAATCTGTTCATGATGAATTTTTAAGCAAGTTAGTTGAAGCTGCAAAAAATACCCGTTTTGGTGAACCAGATGATCAAGACGCGCTTTATGGCCCACTTAACAATGCCAACCAATTAAAAAATGTTAAAGCCTTTATTGACAACTTACCTGCTCACGCCAAAGTTGAAACAGGTGGAAAACAAGCAGACCGTCCAGGCTTCTATTTTGAACCAACCGTTATTAGTGGCTTAAAGCAACACGATGAAGCAATTCAAAATGAAATTTTTGGGCCAGTGATTACCGTTCAAAAATTTACAGATGAAAATGATGCAATTGAAAAAGCCAACGATGTTGAATATGGCCTAGCTTCAAGTGTTTGGACTAAAGACCATGCCCGCGCCACTCGTCTTTCTCGTGAACTTGATTTCGGTACAGTTTGGATTAACACGCATATTCCTTTAACCGCAGAAATGCCACACGGCGGCTTCAAAAAATCAGGTTATGGTAAAGATTTATCTGGCTATGGTTTTGAAGAATATACCCGTGTTAAACATGTGATGAGTTCAAACGAATAATAACAATGCATTTTGAAAGGAGATCAAAATGAATAAGCAAGAAATGAAAGACTTGGTGACTAAAGCCCATCACGAGCTATTTAATTTGCACGACACCACTGCTTTGGACCGTTATTTTTCTGAAGACTTTATAGAGCACTCTCCACTGGTTGCAAATGGTCTTTCGGGCCTTCGCCAACTGGTAGAAGACTGCCCCGACATGCAACACGAAGCTGTGCGTGTATTGGCAGACGGTGACTTGGTTGCAATTCATGGCCGCTTTCAGGGCCTTGATGAAAACCCTTTAGTTGGTTTTGATATTTACCGAGTGAAAGATGGCAAAATTGTTGAACACTGGGATGGTCTGGTGGCAGAAGCCGCGCCAAATGTGAGTGGTAGAACTCAATTAGATGGTCCGACTGAAATCGTCACTCACCATGACCCAGAGGAAAATCGTGAGATTGTGACCTCGTTCTTTAAGAAGTCTTTAATTGATGGCAATTATGAGGCATTTAAAGAATATACTCACAATGATCAGTTCATTCAACATAGTCCAGACATTGGTGATGGTGTTAAAGCAGTCATTGATTTTTTGAACAATATCCGTAATGAAGGACAAGGTTTGGTATACTCCAAAACTCATCGCTCCATTGCTGATGGTCAATTTGTCTTGACACATTCCGAAGGAAGTATTGCCGGAAATCGACATGCCTATTTTGAATTATGGCGTGTAGATAATGGCAAAATTGTTGAACTTTGGGATGCAATACCAGCTGTGCCTGAAGATGAACAGGCAGTCCATCAATATGGCGTGTTTTAATCATTTATCCGTTTCATTAAGCTAAGTCACTGACTTAGCTTTTAGAGAATTCGCCATGTCAGCATATACGATAATTTTTGCACCTATCGCTCAGGCAACTCGATCGGAACAAGTTGTAGAACGCTTGGAAAATGCAATTATCTCTGGATTGCTCAAAAGCAATGAACAGCTTCCTAACGAGGCGGATCTAGCTCGCTTAATGGGAGTGTCACCCATTACGGTCCGTGAAGCTTTAAATACTTTACGCGTAAAAGGTCTGATTGATACACGACGCGGGCGAAACGGCGGAAGCTTTGTTTGCGAGTTACCTTCCGATTTACTCTTAAACAAACACCCTCTGCGTCAGGCTTCCAATGAATATTTAGCTGATTTAGGCGAGTTTCATAGTGCAATTTTAAGCCATGGTGCATATTTGGCTGCACAAAGAACCACTGAATATGAACTGGGTAAAATCAAAGAGCTTATTGATCAATTTGAACAGGCCGTTGAACCAGACACACGTGCCCAACTTGATTTACGTTGTTTGTTAACACTTACCTCTTTTGCTCAATCAGCTCGACTGGCAAATCAAGAGTTAACCATACAAGCCGAATGGGCACCGCTCATTGCTGTGCTTTACCAAGATGATCAATTCCATCAATCGGTCGTCGCTCAATACCACCAACTTTTATCATCTTTTGTTCAAGGCAATGAAGATGATGCTGTTATTCAAGCGCGAAAAATCATTTCAATGCTAACAGATCAAATGCTTCGATATAAGTTATCTATTGAATAAAAACAATAAAGTAGAGCACTTATAAAATATCGAGTGAGAAATACGGAATTTTAGGAGTTATAGGAATGACCCAACATTTAGATATAGAAGAGCTTCAAAATTTGTTAAAGACGGTGGTTGAAGAAACGACAGCCATTACCGAAAAGCTGGCAACTAAAGCGAGCAAAATTCTTTCAAAACATGAACCTGAAAAAACAAAAGACGTTAAGCTTTCAGGTTCAGAACGCACTGCTTTGCAAAAGGAAATTAAAAAGGCCTTACAGGAAAGCCATTACAGTCAGGGTATTGGTTTTGCAAGTTATAGCCCTGCAACGCAAGAAGAGCAGGACTATTGGACACTCGAATGGTGGTATAAAAAAGAAGATCAGTTGCAGCAAGCAAAACTTGAAAACTATCAAAATGCTCAGCGATTTTTAGATTTCCGCTCTTTTGAATGGTTCCATAAACCTGCTCAAAACAAAAGTCCGTGCATCCATGGACCCTATGTCGACTATATTTGCAATGGTGCATACACCATCACCCTTGCCCATCCAGTCATGATTCGTGATCAATTTATCGGTGTAATTGCTACCGATATTTTAGTTTCCGCACTGGAAAAAATTCTTATGCCGAAGCTTAAAAACATTAAACAAAAAGCAATTGTAATTAACGACACTTCTCGAGTGATTACTTCAAATGATATCACCATCAGAACAGGCACATTATTTAAAGGCCAAGGCCCCGAGCAGGTTCTCTCACGACCGTGTCAATCTTTTCAACTGGTCGTGATCTAGAGTTATATCAAAGATATAAGTATTTGATCTTGCTTTAGGACATCACCAAGGCGAAACAGCCACCCACTTTTGTACAAACTTTCTCCAAATAGACGTGTTTATTCAAGTCTAGGGGAAGTTTTGGCTCAAAAATAGCATCGCTTTTCCGGATGAAAAGCAAAACAACGAATTTGAGGTTGAAATGAAATGGAAAATAAAACGTCTTCCTTAAAAAAACTGTCTCTTTGGCAAGTCACGATTATTGGTATTGCCTACATGACTCCCATGACGGTGTTTGACACTTTCGGTATTGTCTCTGGAATTACCAATGGACATGTACCACTGGCCTATTTACTCGCACTTGGCGCCATGCTACTCACCGCTTGGAGCTATGCAAGATTTAGTAAAAATTCAGAAAAATCAGGCTCAGCATATAGTTATACAGCTGAAAGTTTAGGGCCTAAAAGTGGTTTTTTTGTCGGTTGGTGCTCTCTGCTCGACTATTTGTTATTACCTCTCATTAATGTTTTGCTAGCTGCGATTTATCTCACAGCCCTTATTCCAAGTCTGCCTTACTGGTTCTGGGTAATTGTGTCGGCAAGCTTAGTCACTTTAGTAAACTGTTTCCGCATTCGGTTACTCGCCAATTTAAGCCTGTTGTTTGTGTTTGCACCGATCATACTGATGGTCATTTTTGTTTATTTAGTGATTAAGGGTATTGGCTCGGCTCAAGGTTATGAGCATGTGCTTACATTGGCTCCACTCTGGCATGAGCACCAATCTTTACTCCCCCTCGTTGCGGGTGCCTCAGTTTTGTGCTTTTCATTTTTGGGCTTTGATGCGGTTACCACGCTTTCTAATGAAACCAAACAACCCACCAAAAATATTCCTCGTGCAGTCATGTTAACGACTCTCGCTGGCGGGCTTATTTTCTTCACGGCCGCTTGGTTTATTCAGCTTTATTTTCCAAACAATCTACGCTTTCAACACCCTTCAGAAGCGTTGCCTGAAATTGTGCTTTACGTGGGTGGTGCTTTTTTCCAATCCGTATTTCTATGCGGACAAATTATGAACACTGTCGCCTCTGGCCTTGCCTCACATGCCAGCGCTTCGCGTTTACTGTATATAATGGGTACCGATAATATTTTCCCTAAAAAGTATTTTGGGACAATTCATATTTCATTAGGTACACCGTTTTTCTCGGTTTTGTTTGTTGGTCTTATTTCAATGTCTGCGGTTTTTCTAGATTTAGCCCAAGTCGTAAGCCTAATCAGCTTTGGTGCGCTAGTCGCTTTTACAGCCGTAAATTTCTCAGTTTTTATGAAGTTTTATATTAAAGATAAACAGCGTTCAGGGTTTAAAAACAAATTTCTAAACCTGTTTTTACCGCTTATATCAGTCTTTAGCATTATTTGCCTCTGGCTTAATCTCGATTCATCTTCACTCATGTTTGGTTGTTTCTGGTTAGCTTTGGGTGTTCTCCTATTTATCTATAAAACGATTAAAAAACAAAGTATTGCTATTAGTAATGCTTATTAATTTTTAAGGAACTTTATTATGAAAATTATTTCTAAACCTCAACTTTTAAAAGACGTGGAATATAAACCAAGTAAATCTCTACAAGTGGGTAAAGAATGGAGCTGGTTAAATCCGAAACATGCAAAATTTGAGGCAACTACTGTAGAAGGCACCTCGTTAGATAACCCTGCAAACTATTATGAAAGCTCACTTTCTGATTGGCATACATTTGAAAGTTTAAAAGCTGATATTGAGTGTGATGTGGTTGTTATTGGCGGTGGTTTATTGGGTTCATCTACGGCCCTACATTTAGCTGAACAAGGCGTAGAGACTGTTTTATTAGAAAAAAATCGCATTGGTAGCGCAGCTTCTGGACGCAATGGCGGA
Organism: Acinetobacter sp. TG2027; assembly: GCF_000302435.1. Lineage (NCBI taxonomy): Bacteria > Pseudomonadati > Pseudomonadota > Gammaproteobacteria > Moraxellales > Moraxellaceae > Acinetobacter > Acinetobacter sp. TG2027. The sequence goes on from NZ_AMJN01000047.1 coordinate 164,092, forward strand.
CAACTCACCCCTGGTTTAGCTCGCTGGGAAGCTCAAGAAATGGCTGATCGCTTGAGTTATGAAGATGCCAAAAAACTTTGGCATTTTACCTCTACGGAAGCGATGCAACTGATTGATGACATCTCGGAAAAATACCAGCTTAACTTTGACCGAAAATACGGTCATATTACTGCTGCCGTTCATGAAGGACATTTAGTCGGTTTAACACAAGGCGCCGATGCACGAAAATATTTAGGTGAAGACCATACCCGCATTGTGGGTAAACATGAACTCATGGACTATATTAAGTCTGATTATTACACAGGTGGTTTAATTGATGAGTTGGGTGGACAAATTCATCCTTTAGCTTTAAACCGTGGCTTAATTTATGGCTTTTGCCAAAATGGCGGTACTGTTTATGAACAAACAGAAGTCATTTCAATAGAAGAAAAAGCAGATGGTATTTATGTTCAAACTGCAAATGCTGTTGTAAAAGCTAAAAAGTCTTTAGTGTTAGCCGTGCACCATGCTTCGTTTAAACTTTTATCAGAGCAAAACAATACTACTATTCCGTTTTACACTTATGTTGCGACGACTGCCCCGCTAGAGCTTGATACAAAAGAACTTTTACCATTTGGACATCCAGTATATGACACACAGTTCCAAATTGATTACTACCGTCCCGTGTTTAACAACCGCTTATTATTTGGTGGTCAAGGTACAGGAACATGCTGGGGACCAGAAAAAACATTAAATTATCTAGAGCATCGAATTCACACTGTTTTCCCTCAAATTAAAAATCTAGAGATGGATTTTGTCTGGAGTGGAACGACCGATTTAACCGTAAATGGTGCAGTCGATAGCCGTAAATTTGGCAATAAATTCCCAATTTATGCTGTTCACGGCTGGAGCGGTCACGGCGTTGCTCAGACGGTACGTATTGGTAAAGCCATTGCAAATGACTTTGTTGGGCAATCTAACGACTTTGAAATGTTATCTAAAATTGACCATCAAAATATTATCTTTGGTCGTACCCTTGCACCCGTTGTTATTCCACTCGCTAAAAGCATGTATGGTATTGGTGCAATGATTAATCCGGGCAAAATGGTGTCTTTCTAATTTATTAAAATAACTAATTTTCAAAAAAAGGATTCGTATAGCTTTGTACGGATCCTTTTTATTTAGCTGAGTAAAATCCTTTTCAAACTAGGTTATCCCTAACCAATCTATTACAATAGCGCCAGCTTTTTTATTCAGCGCATATATTTTGAGCAATTCATCTTCCCAATTAAAACGCGGACTTAAAAATCGTCATATCCAGTTAATCGCTATGGGTGGTGCTGTCGGGACAGGTTTATTTTTAGGCTCTGCACAAGTCATCCAGTCTGCTGGTCCTTCTATTATTTTAGGTTATGCCATTGTCGGTTTGGTCGCATTTTTAATTATGCGCCAAATGGGTGAAATGATCGTAGAAGAACCTGTGGTCGGTTCCTTTAGTTACTTTGCACAAAAATATTGGGGGAAATTCCCCGGTTTTCTATCGGGCTGGAACTATTGGGTTGTTTATATTCTGGTCGCGATGACCGAACTGACAGCAGTTGCTAAATATGTGCATTACTGGTGGCCCCACATTCCTGCTTGGATATCAGCCTTATTTTTCTTTGTTTTGGTCACATGTTTGAACTTAGGCAACGTTAAATTTTATGGCGAATCTGAGTTTTGGTTAGCTATTATTAAAGTTGCGGCGGTCATTGCCATGATCGTGTTTGGCTTATATTTATTGCTTACCGCAGGTAGTGACTCTATCGCTAGCTTTGCAAACTTATGGCAGCATGGCGGATTTTTCCCGCATGGCTTCTCAGGCCTATTTTATATGCTCGCCTTTTTAATGTTTGCATTTGGCGGTATTGAACTGATCGGGATGACTGCCGCTGAAGCTGAAAATCCTGAAAAAAGTATTCCACAAGCCATTAACCAAGTCATCTTTCGAATCTTGGTTTTCTATGTGGCTTCGCTTGCTATCATCATGTCGCTCATTCCGTGGAATCAGCTTGACCTCGGTGGTTTAGATAAAAGTCCATTTGTGATGATTTTTAGCCAACTTGGGATTGGCTGGGCAGCACATTTACTGAACTTTATTATTTTGACTGCTGCATTGTCAGTTTATAACAGCGGCATGTATGCAAACAGTCGCATGTTATATGGCCTAGCAGTACAAGGCCATGCATCCAAAATTTTTACAAAAGTCAGCAAACAAGGGGTTCCAACACCTGCTGTTATCTTTTCTTCTATCCTAATTTTTGGTTGTGTATTACTGAATTATTTTATCCCAGAAGAAGCTTTAAGCTATCTCATGTACATGGCCGTGGCTGCGCTGGTTTTAAACTGGGCAATTATTAGCTTTACGCATTTAAAGTTTAAACGTGCCATGAAACTTGAGAATAAAGTTGCCAAGTTCCCTGCTCTATTTTCACCTTTAAGTAACTATATCGTTTTGATTTTTATTGGCATGATTTTATACATCATGTGGACTCAAGGGTTTGAAAAATCGGTGATTTTAATTCCAATCTGGATTACATTCATGTTTGGATTATATAAATTTTTGAGTTGGAAAAAATCAATCTAATCTTTAAAGAAGGCTTATTCAAACAGGATAAGCCTTTTATCATTAAATAGCTTGTCCTCTTAAATAACTTCAGAAAATCTACTCAAAAAACCATTCACATTCTATTCATTATTATTGAATTGCTCTCTGCTAGACACATGGATATGTAAGCGTTAGTCATTCTAAACATTGGTATTTAATGAGATAATTATTAAAGTACAAGTGTTTACATGATCTATAAATATTTGTGTCAATGTTCAGCTAAAATCAAAGCAGACCAGTTATCGTTACGATCACTCAATAGGCAAAAGATACTGCATCGTAAGACAGATTCTTTACCCACTTTACTGATTTAGCCCTCAACTGTGTCACTCAATGATGAAAGACAGGAAATTTTATGGAAAAAGCTCTGCAATGTCCTAAGTGTGGTTCTACAGAAATTGAAGCACGTGACCATGACAAATTACTTAGAACAACTGGCGGTGTTTTACTCACAGCTGCCGGCACAACAGCAGGCACTGTAGGTGGTGCTGCGACTGGTGCTACTGTTGGAGCAGCTATTGGTACTGTTGCTGGTCCTTTAGGTGTAATTGTTGGCGGAACTGTAGGGACTTTTGTTGGTGCCATTAGTGCAGGAATTACTGGCGGTGTAGTTGGTAACATTTTTGGTAAGAAAGCTGGCGTAATAATCGACAAGAATATTTTTCAAGATTATCGTTGTCTAAAGTGTAAATACCGTTTTAAGCAAAAGAAGTAATATTTATATAAATTAAGTTCAGGTTTAATTTATTTTTAAAGTAAGGAAAGTACGCACTTAGGGTATTTTTCCTTACCCATCCCCTCACTCAATTATCTCAAAACATTAAAAAAATAATCCAACAATTGCTCCCTTTCACTAGCTTTATTTGGATCTAAAAGTTGGATGATTGCGCCATCAATCATAAATAAAATCATGTTTGCATCAGCTTTTAAGCCACGACTTTCTAGACTAAATATCAAATCAAAAAGTTCTTTAAGTAGCCATTTTCTATATTCAATCGCCATGCGGTAAGCCCTTGGGTAAAGCAGTTTTAATTCAAAAATGGCCTTAAATAGCAAAAAGTAAAAACTGTTTAAATCGACATGTAAACGGACAATTTCTTTGAGTTTATCGGCTGCGTTTGGATAGCGATGTGAATAGACAATTGCCAGAACTTCTTCTTTGAGTCGGCTTTTTTGAAAGATTAGGCACATTTCAACAAACCGTTCTTTCGAGTGAAAGTAGTTATAAAACGTGGCTTTTTGAATTTTGGATTTTTTGATAATCAGGTCTACCCCTGCATTATGAAATCCATACGTGGTAAAAAGTTGGATAGCGGTTTGAATAACCTGTAATTTTTTGGAAGATATTTCTAAAGTTGGCATAGTTTTACCGTTATAAATTCTTGTTGTTTCTAAATGAGATAAAAAGCCTGTGCCCTTTCTGGGAGAAAAAAAGGCACAGCAAAGCCGTAAGACGGTGCTTGGCACATCTCAAGTTTTGTTTTGCTAAGTTTTAAGTAAAAATGACTTAAAGCCTGAAAACCTTATGGCGTTCAAGCTGCTTTAAATTTTTAAGTTGTGTCGTTATAGCTTTTGGCAGCCGCTGCCAAGAAATAATGAATGTGCAAAGCCAACTCCTTTTTTATTGGGAGTTCTGCCAAATCATTAAAATTATGGTGGCAGAACGAAAGGGGGTTCGCAGACTGGTCATAGATCCAGCACACCCGTGGGTGTCCCCCTCCCGTTCTGAACTGCACCCCATAAGTTAGACTTTTAAAACTTA